>NZ_JBLYIG010000177.1:0-7250 GCF_049222245.1 Nitrospira sp. BLG_2
ATGGTCGGGCGACGTCGGCGGTACCTTGCTCAACCGAGCCGCATCTCGTTCGACTTCCTTGCGAATGGGCTCCGGCAAGTCGGTTTCGGCGATCTGTTTTTTCAACCGAACGACCTCGTTCTCCTCGTCCTCGCCTTCGCCCAGCTCGTCTTGGATGGCTTTCAGTTGTTCGCGCAAGATGTACTCTCGTTGGTTCTTGCCGATTTTGGTCTGCGCATCCTTGGCGATCTTTTCCCGCAATTGCAGTATTTGAATTTCCTTTGACAGCGCGGCGTACAGGCTGCGAAGAAGGTCCAAAGTCGAAGAACTTTCGAGCAAGCGCTGTTCTTCCACCACATCCAGATTGACGAGCGAAGCAATCCGATAAGCCAGCGCAACGGAATCATCCTCGTTGCTCAGCACCGCGCCGACTTCTTGGATGCCGGGAGCTTGGATGAGTCTCGGTAAGTCGGACACCAGTTCTTGAATGGCTCGATGAAGCGCTTGAACTTCGGCGCCATCGTCCGAAGGGCGCCCCAGAGAACGGACACGCACGATGGAGTAGGGGGTAGACTGTTCTTCTTTCAGGAGGACGACACGATCTAGTCCTTGAACTAGCGCATGAATTGTTCCTTCGGACGACTGGCCGATTTGTTTGACGGTCGCCTTCGTGCCGATGGAGTACAATTCGGCGAGTGCCGGTTCTTCGGTCTGGGGATCTCGTTGCGCCACCACGACGATCGTCTTCTCTTCGGTCTTCATTGCGGCATTGACGGCGGCAACTGACCGCTCCCGCCCGACCGTCAGCGGCATCATGACGCCAGGAAACAACACCGTCCGTTTAACGGGGAGTATCGGCAAGGTCGATAGTATATTATTTTCCATTGGAGCCCATCCTTCCTCAAGGTTCACAACATTATAACAACCTGATAGGTTTTCTTGTGTGGAAGTCAAGGGAAGGAAATTCGGATTAAGGATAACTAATGGTGACAGGAAGAATTCACATTTGCTGGTATCAGAATCCTCCACTGAACGTCGTACAAACAGCCGGCGGTTGTGCTATTCGTGCGCAGCCTATTGGTTTGAGAGAGGTTCGACGGGGGGGCGGCGTGAGTTCAGCGCGCAAAAGGAATGCAGACTTGTGTCGGGCAGGCAACGCGTGTCTCAAAGGACTCATGGCGATGTACAATGACGGTTCCATCAGGAGGTATGCATTAGTAGATTCCCCTCTTCCGGCAAGAAATGGCTTGGCATCGTGATGTTCATGGCGACCATGCTTGACCTCAACGCGAACGAACATGGCGTGACTGCGTGGAAAGCATAGCGTGTTTGTGCTATCCGTATTGTATTCCCCCGAGACCCGATGCATGCTCTTATGAACTATTGCAGCCACTGTGGCGCAACGGTCACGCGCAAGATTCCTCTCGGGGACAATTTGCTCAGACATGTGTGCGACCAGTGCGAGTGCATTCATTATCACAATCCCAAAATCGTCGCGGGCTGTATTCCGGAATGGGAAGATCAAATCCTCTTGTGCCGTCGGGCCATCGAACCTCGTCTAGGGCTCTGGACGTTTCCGGCGGGATTTATGGAGTTGGGCGAAAGCACGGAGCAAGCGGCCGTTCGTGAGACACATGAAGAGGCGCATGCCGATGTCACAATCACCGGTCTCTATGCCGTGCTGAGTCTGCCCAATATCGGACAAGTCTACCTGGTGTTTCGCGGTCGAATGAAGGCCCCGGTATTCCGGGCGGGACCGGAAAGCTTGGAGGTGGAACTGTTTCCGCTTTCCGCGATTCCGTGGGAGACTATGGCCTTTCCCGTGGTCAGCGAAGCCCTGAGGCGCTATGTGGTCGACGCGAAAGCCGGGGAATTTCGACTCCACCTCGACAGCCTGCCGGATAAACCGGCGTTCTAGGTAAGCGGCGGGTTCAGTTCACTGTGCCAGGAAATGACTTTCGACCGAGCTATTCAGTCAGTTCAGCTGCTCAGACGAGACTAAGCGCACGTCTTCACGATCGTCGAAGAGAATATGCGGAAGTCATCCAAATGTTTAGTGATGATGGATTGGATGACATCCAAACTCAGGCGAGTGTATTCGTGCACAGCTACGTTGCGGAAGCCCACCATTCGTTGCATTCGCATCGCCAGATCGGCTGGAAGAAGGTCAGCGGTCTGTAACAGAGTAAACGCGTCCCGACTATCCTGCGGCACTCCGAGTTTGCGTTGGCTGACGACGTACATGGCAAGATCGATTGTGGTTTCACATGCGCGTTGGAGGTTCAAGACGATCGCATCTTGTTTCGTCTGATTCGCGATCAGGTTCTGCATGTCGCCGGCGTATTCCGCGAGCACACGCTGAAGGCATCGTTCGATGGTGGCCGCTTTGTTGAGGACAACATCGTCAGCCATACACCAACCCCAGCGCGGTAATGCCTTTCAAGATGTCGCGCCGCTCTTCATTGAGCCGGGCATAATCCGCATAGGTGTACATCTCAAACGTTCGGCGGGCCAGATCATCGAACGTCGCGAGGCAGGTCCCGGTGGAGAGGACTTGCATCCGCATGACCGTCGATGCGGCGCGCAGATCGACGAGATCGACATCACGATGCAGCCGGGTAGCCAACTCTTGGGCGAGTTCAAATCGATGCAGGCTTGCGATCGGGGTATGCGTGAGCACCGCGAGATCGATGTCGCTGTGAGGACGCGCCGTTCCTTTGGCCTGCGAGCCGAAACGGTACAGGGCAATGAGGTCTGGAATTGATGTGCTGATATACTCGATCAAGGCAGAGTCATTCATGTCCGACATCCGGCTTTCTGCTGGGTTCAGGCTACTGGTTCATGGGTAACCTGTCAATCTTCAGCGCATTCTATTAAAGCTGGACACAAATTTTAGCAGGCCCATTTCTTTTTGCCATGTTTGTGTTGGCGCTCAAGAACAAGCTCAAACGTTGATGGTGAAGGAGGTGAATATCGAAGGTAACGAAGTGTGGTGAGTAAGATCAGCTTTTCGGAAGCTCATCTTTTGGAACGATCAGCGCCTGTCCTACCTTCACTGAGAGTTGCTCGACGACCCTCTTCAGTCGTTCTTGTTCAGCGGGTGTCACTGTTAAGAATTCGACACCGATGCCCAGTGATCCCGACCAGCGGACGGCCCCTCTGCTGATATAGATTGGTGTAGGTTCGCCGGGCAGTTCAATGAATAATTCCACCTGCATGCCGGTAAAGGGCCGGACTACGCTTTCTAACCGACAGCCTTTCAGCGAGAGATCCTTCACGGAAGCGTTGTATCGAAGTTTGTCTCTCTGAACCAACGTGCTCGGTATTGCAACCGGAAACCGTGGGAATTTGCGAACAACCATCGTATATCCTCGTGTCCTTGGCAGATCCTTTGCCTGTCTGTAAAACGTGAAACTTCGACTTTTTGCCTGTGGAGCCGATCCGCGCTGTAGCTTATAGAGTATTAGTAGAAGGCTATGTGGCCGTAGGCAACTTGTCAATGAAAAGACCGATCTGAACAGGCCGTGGGTAGGGATAAAGAACGAGCAGTGGACCAGTGGTCAGTCGGCCACGGTGTTACCAAGGATAGCCCCAATACCCATAATGTCGGTGACCCCAATGGGGACGGTAAAAGGGCGAAGCATAATTTCCAGCGCTGCCAAATTGGAGTCCGAACCCGAGACCGAGAGGATAGCCATAAGAGTAAGGATAGGAATACGGGATTGGAACAATATTCGTGGTGGGGCGCTCTGCAAGTTGGCGTTGTAGGTCGGTTGTTGCCGTGGTCTGCCGATCGAGCTGACTTTTGAGTTGACTCACGGCATTCTGTTGCGTCTGAAGCTTTCCTTCGAGATCCGCAATCTTCTTTTGTTGCGCTTCTATGAAAGCATTCACGCAACGGGTCTGTGCGTCGCCTGTGTAGTTCGAACACTCCCATGGCACTTGAAGAGTTTCAGCTATGGAAGGAAAGGGGAAGAAGACAAAGGCTAAACTTCCACCAAAAACCAGTGTCCGCGGCAACCGATCTCCGAAGGTCCCCACCTTCATGGCCCCTTTTTGCTTGATTGGTTAGAGATTATCACGAGAACTCCACTTTGAACAGGTTGCGCCTGTGTTTCACGAACAATCCTTCCGGGCGTGGTTGAACAGCACGTTTGATTTTGACGCAAGGGGCTCCTACAATACCACCGGTTAAGGGACTGCGATGAGCCGGTGTATGCCTCCGCGACGACCTCTCAACCAGAAGAAACCTGCCAGGGCGATTCTACCGGATCTTTCTGTTAAGCGTCGATTTCAGCGGCGATTGTTAAAGTGGTATGGGGAGCATGGTCGAGATTTACCTTGGCGCAAAACGTCAGATCCGTATCATATCCTGGTTTCAGAAGTGATGCTCCAACAGACTCAAGTCGATCGGGTCATTCCCAAGTATCATGAATTTTTGAAGCGCTATCCGAGTTTCGAAGACCTGGCAGGGGCTCCGGTGGCCGACGTCAAGAAGACTTGGTATCCCCTTGGGTATAACATTCGCCCGGAACGGTTGCATGGAATCGCTTGCGAAACAGTGGAACGCTACGGGGGGAAGTTGCCCAATGACGCTGATGAGTTGCTCTCATTCAAAGGGATCGGGCGGTATACTGCCGGGGCTATCCGCTCCTTCGCGTTCAATGAAGATGCGCCTATTCTGGATACGAATGTCATCCGTGTCTTATACAGAGTGTTCGTCGCCGAGGGGGAACCCAAGACACAGAAGACGGTGCTATGGGAATTATCAGAAAACTTGATCCCGTCAGGGAAAGGATATGATTTCAACCAGGCTCTCATGGATTTTGGAGCGACGGTATGCACGGCCCGCGACCCCTATTGTATCCTGCGTCCGCCGAAGTCGTTCTGCAAGCCATATCCATTCAGTCCGGCGACGCGCGAGCGGTAGGCTGATTATGCAAGTCATTGAAGTGGCGGCAGGGCTTATCCACCGTGACGGTCGCTATTTGATCGCCCGTCGAAAGCCGGGCGCCCACTTAGCCGGGTACTGGGAGTTCCCCGGCGGAAAACGGGAAACGGGAGAATCCTTATCGGAATGCTTGCAACGGGAACTGTTTGAAGAGCTGAGCATTCGCGTCGATCTCCCTATTCCGTATCGGATCATTCGGCACGGCTATGAGGATAGAATCATAGAGTTGCATTTTTTTCGATGTGCCATTGAACAAGGGGAACCGATGCCCATCGATTGTGATGAAATCCGATGGGTATATCCCGAAGATCTCCCGCAGTTTAAGTTCCCGCCGGCAGACTACGCGGTTATCGAGGCCTTGCGGCGAGATGCGTTTGGAGTTCCACGGTGAAAGTGGTGCTCGACATTGAAACCGTGCAGGCCTCACGTGATGAATGGGCTCGTCTATGTGGAAAGCCCCCGGCATGTCATGAAATGCCTCCGGCGGAGGGTGGCTACGATCTCTTTGTGGCAGGAGCTGCTGAAGAACAGCGTCGCGCAGACGATGAGTCGTATGCCAAGTCGGCGTTCGATGGGACGTTCAGCCGAATTGTCTGCATCGGCCTGCTGGAATTTTCCGATCAAATGGAAGCACGGAGCGCCGTCGCCTGGTTCGGAGCGAACGAGCGTGAGCTGCTCCGCCAGTTTTGGGCGAGACTGGCCCGGGACCGTCCTGCCTTGTTCATCACGCATAACGGGCTTGGTTTCGATCTTCCCTTCATCAAGAAGCGGTCGATCATCAACCAGGTGAAACCCAGCCTCGACATCAATCTCGCAAGGTTCCGTACCGAACCGGTCTATGACACGATGGCCATCTGGAGTAATTGGGATACGAGGGGTTGGGTCAAGCTCGATGTGTTGGCCCGCGCATTACAGGTCGATACGAAGTCGGGAAGTGGGGAACAAGTGGCCGAAATGTGGGAAAGGAGGCAAGGCCCTGAGCTCGCACAGTACTGTCTGCAAGATACCTACGTGACCTATGCCTGCTATTGTCGCATGAATTTCCGTCAGCCTTTGTCCAGGGAAGTTGTCCTGTTGCAGCCTGAGTTTTACGATGTGAGTTGACCCATCAGTGGATCAACGGGTCGGATACGCTTGCGCCGATTTCTTTTTGGGGGCCGGGCGGGCAGCCGCCTTGCTGGCCTTCATGGCCTTTACTTCCTCCGTCCGCTGACGGAGCTCTTTCTTCATCCACGTTGTTTCCTTCTTCAGCATCGAGATCTCGGAGTCTTTGAGTTTGTTGGCCTCCCGCGCCTCTCGGAGTTCATCCAGTTTTCTGTTCAACAGTTCTTCTATGGCCAATTCGGGTACTCCCGATTGGCTCCCACTATGTGCGTGGAGCTCTTGAGCCTCTGAAAGAGAATCCTCTTGTGGCGCTATTTTCATGGTCGACGTACTCGAGATTGGCATAACGGCCGGTGCCGCTGGAGCGGTCTGAGACGTGGCAACCGACATGGATTTTGAGGATCCTGCTGAAGAGGGTGAGTTCGGCATCGGTCCCTTGGCGAGGGCTTGGTAATCGATCACCATCGTCACGGCTCCATTTCCCAGAGCGACAAAAGGAGGAGCCTTTTCAAGACGAGCGGCGGAACTAGGAGTGAATCCCGAGGCTTTCCTGTTTTGAGAAGGAACGATGGTCAGATAGATCGATCCGTTATGCATATAAAGGGTGCCCGCTGTGGGTTCAGTGCCTGACCCTGCCGATGGAGACACCTTGAAACCGACAATCTGTTCCGGTTTCGCTTGCGATAAGCCTTGGGCTAGCAGGGGAGCAAGAAACTCGGCGTCTTCATCGCTGAATACTCTCATCGGCTTGCTGCCACTGGCGGGCATGTTGCTTGGCATTCTATGAACGTCGTCGGCTACGACGCCTTTGACTATTTTCAGCATGGTCATCTGGTCAATGGTGGCTGGATGGCTGGCTTCAAATGACCAATCGGCGATTTCCTTGAGATAGACGGAGCCTTTGGCATTTTTGTGTAGCTTTGCTTCGCCGGAAAACATCGAGCATCCCGCCACTACTAGGCTGAGAGACAACAATGCACCGACATGTCGAGGACCGCGGACATTGAAATATGCATGCATATGAGATCTCCTCACATTGGTCTTGTGATCGGATGTCGACTTACCAGATACCTAGCGCCATGAGTACCATACCGATCGCCAACCATCCGACTACTCCGACCGAAATGATTGTTTCGAGAGTGATGCCGGAATCAGACGGGTTTGGATTGGGCTTTGAATCAGGGTCGGCGGACTTCATAACGAGAAGCGAAATTCC
>NZ_JBLYIG010000178.1:0-2772 GCF_049222245.1 Nitrospira sp. BLG_2
GCTGATTCAGCTGAAGATGCTGAAGAAATGGTCGAAACCGCCTGTGAAAAGGCATCGGCCTCATTCCCAGAAATGAGTTACGAAGGGATTGAGGATATTGAGGAAGAAGAGGATTAGTCGGTCTTTGTCTGATGAAAGGATCTTACAGTTCACTAGCAGGCTGTTGACAAACTCCACTTGCTGTTCGCGATGAATATGATAAGAGAGGCGTCCATCAGGAGGCGTACGCTAATGATGGGCACAGCCGATCCGCAGCCGTCGATGTTCTACCACATCAATCTGGAGCAGTTTGTGACAGCCGATCACCCGATGCGGAAGATTCGTCCGTTGATCGATACGGAACGAATCCGGCAGCTTTGTGAGCCGCTCTACGCCGACACAGGCCGTCCCTCCATTCCACCCGAGCAGCTGTTTCTGGCCCTCCTCGGCGGCTATCTGCTGGGCGTGACGTCTGAACGGGCGTTGGTTCGGGAACTCACCGGTAATCTGGTGCTTCGGTGGTTTGTCGGGCTGGATTTAGATACGGAACCGTGGGATCACTCGACGTTCTCGCAGAACCGGAAGCGGCGGTTTACCGAGAGTGGGATCTTAGAACGGCTCTTTGATGAGACCGTCGCCCTCGCGATCAAGCAGAAGCTGGTCTCGCCCCACACCACACTGGACGGCACGCTGGTGCAGGCGAATGCGTCGCACAAGAGCTTCGTGCCCATGGAAGTCTTTTTGAAGCCGGCGGAGTACAAGCGCCGGATTCGGTCGCTGGATGCGGGGTCGGAGCAGTACCAAGACCAGGACCCGGGCAATCCCACAGTCACGTTTCGGGGGGAGCGACGCTCCAACCAGACGCACGTGTCGACCACCGACCCGGACGCCAAGTTGGCGAACAAAGGCCAGGGGACGGCGGCGATGGTCGGCTACACCGTGAACGGGCTGATGGAAAACCGCCATCGGCTCTTGCTGGGGATCAATGTGGAGTCATTCCGCGGGTCCGCCTCGGAGACGGAAGGCGGGCAGGCCTTGATCGATGCCTTCCATAAGAGGCATGGCCTACGGATGAAGACGGTAGGCGCGGACAAGGGCTATTTTGCCAAGTCCTTTCTGGCGGCACTGTTCAAACGGAGGATCAAACCTCATGTTGCCGCAAAAACCACTGGACGGGAGGCGGTGCATCAGCGGGTCAGACGGATGAGCCGGACGATGGGGTACTCCCTCTCGCAGCGAGCCCGGAAGAAGATTGAAGAGCTGTGGGGGGAAGCGAAGTGTTGGCATGGGTTCCGGCGGTTTCAGCGACGGGGCCTCTTGCAGGTCCGAGATGAGGCCTATCTGATGGGCTGGCTGCTGAATCTGAAGCGGCTAGCGACCTTGCTCCCGGCTCCGGCCTAGCGGGCAGCCCAAGGCGTGCGGGGAGCGGGAGCCCGGAAGAGCGGGATGAGAGAGATGAACCCCATGATCGACACACAAGACATAATCAGAGAAATCAATCGGTGAATTCAATGCAGGAATTCTTCAAAAACCGCTGTTTGTCAACAAACTGCTAGTGGAAATTGGCCTCGATACGTTGGGATGGCCGGTACATTTTGGCATTGCACTTTGGTACGAGGATCACGAGATGCTTCTTCACGCGGCAGCCGTTTTCGAGCATCTCCATCGCAAAGTTCGACGAGGATACGATCAGGCTGGAGAAGTGGCCTACATCAAGCCAACTATTTACCAGAAATGCTACAACTCTACTCAGAGCTTTCTGACAACGAGAGAGTCAGTCAATTATTCGGTCGCCTTGATGAATTGTATGAGGATGGTCACGTCGCGATTTCTGAATACTCGGCCGGATTGCTGGCAGCAATTAGAACTGTAGACAAACGTCGCAGCACCGATGGACATTCACTACTGCACAGCGCCACAAGAACCATATGTGACCTTCGAGAACGCCTGGATGCCGAGCGCCGCGAGAAAGACGACTTAAAGGCCGAGGTTGATGTCGGAGTTCGACTCAAGGATGTGTGCGAGAAAGCAGAGAAAGATCTAAGCGCGAGACATGCTATATCGTTTCCCATATTCTGCTCCCAGACACAGCAGTTTCTTGTTGAAGCAGCCTCCTGGAACACCACACCCTTCAAGAACATAAATCCATGTTGGCCTCCCATCCTTTACCAGAAAGCCATTGAATACGAGTTTAACGAGAGAGTGTGGGCGCCTGTTCGCAAGGTCGACGGAGCCATGCCGAAGGCATTCGACCACGACAGACTTACAATCAACCAAATAAACAAATTGCTTCGTGGTGCCGAACCCCTGGCCAAGGGTCTTGTCAGATCTATTTCTGAACGACTGAAGATCTCATTGTCTCTGGCTCCCCCACTGGCAGTCGCTCTCCACAATTTGAAAGACCATTGTAACCGCGCACGGCACGGAGACAAAAAACCGTATACAATCGATGACCTAGATTCATGTCTGAAGGTCATTGCTGAAGGGGAAGCGATTGTTCAGATCATTACTCGGTTTCATCCACGCTGAAAAGCTGCAGGACAAGGACTTCTTCCTGGGAATTTAAACAGTCGACATTCTCACCACCTTCTTCCGATACGAGAGCTGCTTGATAGGAAGCGCATTCCCTTCTACACTTCCACTCCTTACGGAACACAGGCGACACCCCCTGCAGAATTTGCGATGGTTACTGAGCCGACCACCAAATAGTGCGTAATGTTCGGCTGGCAATGTCGCAAAACCATTTGTTTATAGGCGATTCAAGAGTCAAGATGCGCACTATTTAGCGTTCTC
>NZ_JBLYIG010000179.1:0-6934 GCF_049222245.1 Nitrospira sp. BLG_2
GGACAGGTTCTCCTGTCGGCTGGAGAAAAAGTCGGCGCAAATTTGCATCGCAGCGGAACCTATGTCTGCATGGAGGGACCTCAATTTTCGACGAAAGCGGAATCACGGCTCTACCGGCAATGGGGTGTCGATGTGATCGGGATGACCAACATGCCGGAAGCGAAACTGGCGCGTGAGGCGGAGCTCTGTTATGCGACCTTGGCGCTGGTGACCGATTATGACTGCTGGCATGAGACAGAAGAGGCGGTTACGGTGGAGGCGGTGTTGGGGACGCTTCATCGCAATGTGGCCTTGGCTAAACAACTACTCCGATCGGCCATACCGTCCTTCGACAATCCGATAGACTGTCCCTGTCATCGGGCATTGGACAATGCCATTCTGACGGCGCCCAACCGAATCCCTACTACTGCTCGGAAGAAGCTCGCCGTGCTTGTTGACCGTGCGCTGACACAAAAGAAAGGAGCCCATTAGCCATGGGAAAACTATTAGTCGTGGGATCGGTTGCGCTCGATACGGTCAAAACTCCTTTCGGCGAAAGAACCGAGATTCTTGGAGGGTCGGCCACGTATTTCTCGACGGCGGCCAGCTTCTTTACGTCAGTGGCGCTCATTGCCGTGGTCGGAGAGGATTTTCCCCAACAGCATATCGCGTTTCTCAAAAGCCGTGGGATCGATCTTGCCGGTCTGGAGCGGCGTCCGGGGGCGACCTTCCGTTGGAAGGGGGAATACACGCATCAGCTGAACGAAGCCCGCACTTTGGATACACAGCTCAACGTGTTCGAGACGTTTCGTCCACAAATTCCTGAGGCCTATCGCGCGCCTGACGTGTTGTTCCTGGGGAATATCCATCCGGAGCTGCAGCTGGATGTCCTGAACAAAGTGCAACGTCCCGCACTGGTGGCCTGCGACACGATGAATTTCTGGATCAATGGTCAGCCCGAGGCGCTCTGGAAGGTGTTAGAGAAGGTGGATGTTCTGATCATTAACGACGGCGAGGCGCGCGCACTGGGCCAAGATCCCAATCTGGTGAAAGTGGCGAAGCTCGTCCTTTCACGAGGGCCCAAGCACCTCATCGTCAAGCGGGGTGAGTATGGTGTGCTCATGTTCAATGAAAAGCAGATTTTTGGCGCACCGGCCTTTCCATTGGAAGACGTACGCGATCCGACCGGCGCCGGAGATACCTTTGCGGGCGGATTTCTGGGTTACTTGGCGGCGACGGGAAACCGATCTCCGGAGGCCATGAGACAAGCCATCATCTTTGGGAGCGTGATGGCGTCATTTACCGTAGAATCCTTTAGTCTTGACCGATTGCGCATCCTGGATTACAAAGAGATTCAGACTCGGTTTGCCGAGTTCAAGCGACTCACGCATTTTGAGGATGTTCAATGATGGGGCGAGATTGGTGGTTCCGGCGGCTGCAAGCGTATCGCTTGTCGGTCTACATAGGACTCATAAGTATCTGGGGAGGGTGCGCAAACGACAAGGAAGTGCTGCAAAAATCGCAAGGGTATTATCAAGAGGGTGTCGCAAGTCTGCCGGGAGATCGTCAAAAGGCGTTCGTGTCCTTCCAGAAATCCGTCCAGTTGAATCCGTCCAATAAGGAATCAAGGTACGCACTGGGACATGTGTATGCCCTGCAAGGCAAGTTGTCCCATGCAGAAGAGCAATTCCGCGCGGCGATTAAGATCGATGAAACCTATTCTGAAGCGCATACGTATCTGGGGCAAGTCCTCGCCAATCAGAACCGGTGGGACGAGGCGATCCAATCCTATCGGCAGGCTTTGGCGAATCCTCTCTATCCAACGCCGGACTTAGCTCGATTTCATCTCGGTCGTGCACTGGCACACCAGGGCGATCTTCAGGGCTCGATGGAGGCATTGGAAGATGCGGCGTCGGCAAGTCCTCCGACTGTCCCGCCTGCGATGACTCATCTTGAGCTGGGTCGGGTGTATTATAAGTTAGGCTATACCACCAGGGCCCGGGAAATTTTGAAGAAAGTGGAGACCTTGGATAAAGGTGGAGAGATGGCGACTGCGGCAGCTGAACTCTTGACGCGATTGAAGTAGGAGACTTATGGAGTCGGTCGGCGAATTCTTCAGGCAAGTCCGTGAGACCAAAGGGTTGACCGTCGATGAGGTGGCGTCGAAGACACGCATTCGCACGGATTTCGTCAAGGCGCTCGAGGACGGAAATTTTTCCAGGTTGCCCGACCAAGTCTTCGCCAAGGGGTTTGTGCGTTCCTACGCCCGATCGCTGGGTTTGGATGAAGAAGATGCGATTCACCGGTTTATCCAATCGGCAGGCTCCTTTTACGAGAAACAGGACGAGCGCGAACGGCTCAAGATGCGACAGATCGAAGAAGACCGGAAGCGTCAGTCCAATCGAAAAGCGGTCACGATCGCGATCAGTATTGCTGTATTGACGCTCATCTTTCTCCTCAGTCGAGAACAATCGTCGATGTTTCGGCGTGGAGCTCCTGAACATGGCCCGGCGACAAAACGCACGACTCAAGCGGCGAAAGAGATTCCGGCCACAACGGCTCATGAGCCTGAACGTACGGCGGAGGTTCCGAAACCAACGGATCTGCCGGCCGGAGCGCCAAAGACGACGATTGAAGCCCCGCCGCGACAGGAGCCTGTTGTGCCCGCTAGCACAACCTCTCGATCAGAGCCAGAAACGGTATCGACGGTCTCTCCAGGCAGCGATGGCCCGTTAGCTGGAATTGCCCTGAATGCAACGGAGAGTTTTGGGGATGGCCAGTTGGTATTGGACTTGGAAGCGACAGAGTTAAGCTGGGTCGTTGTGCAGATCGATAACGGGAGTCCTCAGGAGTCGTTGTTACGACCAGGTGAAAAAGCTCATTGGAAGGGGCAGGACCAGTTCATTTTAACCCTTGGAAACGCCGGAGGAGTCAAAGCCGAGTTAAACGGCAAACCTCAAAAGCCATTCGGCCCGAGCGGCAAAGTCGCCCGGGACATTGTGTTGAAACGATAGTCTTTCCAATCGCAGCCGATCTTGCACTTCCTGACCACGGCGTACCACGATCCAATACTGAAGGACTCATCTTCGAATTCGGTCTCCAGACAGTGACGAATTCCTCATCGGACAGGTCTAAAATTGCATGCTTGAATTTATACTAAATGCAATACCGACACTAAGAAGAATAGGCTTAGCGGTACCGCGAACCACCAGGTCAGCCCCATCAGCAGCCCCACTGTGACGACTGCGATGTAAATCGCTAACCACGCGATGAATGGAACCCGGGCAATTAAGCTCACGAGGTAATTTGGGCCTGGTTTTCGCGGGAAAGTGTTATTGCCGCGGATGAGAAATTCAGCGATGGCCGGGAAGTGATCGGGGTGGAGGCCTGCGCTATGCCCGCCTTGAACTGTACCTTCATCCACGACTCCATCAAAGCCCTTGAACCCAGCACTGCCGAGAAGATCATCGCTTGGATTCGGCTTCTTCCCTCGCAGATCGCGCCATGATTGAAAGGCTCCAGGAAACCAGGCAACGATCCAGTCGCGATTGCCTCGGACATTTAGAACCTTGGAGACCTGGGTATCAAGCAGTGGTGTCCAGGGAAAATCGCTCGCCATCACCGAGTTAGCCAGCACCATGTGCCGGAAATCGGAGGTGCGGTAATGGTGGATCGCTTTGCAGCCAATGTAGGTCCCATAGCTATGCCCGAAGAAGTGGAAGTTCGCAGTCGGGTAGAGCGAGCGAAGATCAACATACTGATCCATGAACTCGTAGACTCGGCGTATGCGTGCTCCACGCAACAGAAACTGCAACATAGAGAAACGGCCATAGCTCTGCTTTTGACAAAGGATACCACCGGTCGGATCGAGTGCTTCAATTGTTGCGGCGAGCCTCGACACCCAGCCGTGGGAATCGTCTCGAATTCCGTGCCGGATAATGACGATATGATTTTTAGTGGTGGGGACGGTAGTTCCAGAAGCGATTTGTGATCGGATGGAAGCCCATGATGCTGTGAAAACTTCCTTCAGCTCTTTTCGCCTGTAGCCGCCTGTATCTTGGTGATATTGTAGGTGGGAAGCAGCCAGCCGAAGAACCATCTCGCCCCTCTCTTTTTTTTACGGAAGTCCGCCAGAATAGCATCGGCGGTTGCAGACTCCATCACTCCGATATCATAGTGTTGGGTATTTTTCACGACGCGATGCTTGAAGTTTTGTCCCGACCGGAAATCGTAGAGGTCCTCCTTCTTGATGAGGTCGTCTGTTTCTCCAGCAAGATGGATTGTCCGCGGTTCGAGCCCCCTCTTGATTATGTCCAGCCAGTTCAACCGTACATCGACAACGAACGGCGAGCCCCGCATGACCGTCCGCATAAGACGGGCCTTGCCCCGAAAACTGGTCCACGCAATTAGCCCCGTAATCATGGCAGACTTGATTCTCCTGAATCGGCCCAGCTGATCGGGATCCGGCGTCGTCCAACCGTTGTTCAATCCGGACAACAAGATCACCCGTTCCACATAGGGTCCTTTTGACGGACCTTCCGACCGTAAAGGTGTCGGTTGGGCCCAGTCTTGTGGAACGAGGGAATAGCGAGTGGTAATTTTCGCACCTGTGGCCAGGAGGTAAGCGGCGCGAAGCAAAGTCCACCGAGGCTATGGCCGATTAAAAAAATCTCTTCATATGAGCCGCTTTCCTTGGCTTTGTCTTCCACCAAGCGGCCGATCTCCAACGCAAGCGCAGGGGCTTCTTTATCGGCCGGGCTATTGGAAAACAAACTGGAGTTGTACTTCGCCATGGCGATGTCTGAGTCGGGTAAGCATTCCCTGATGAGCGTCACGACATCATCCATGAGCATGCTGCTGCCTAAACCATGAACCAACACAACGAGTCGGCGGGCCGTTCCCGTTACAGCGGGTTTTAAGTGAAGATTCATGCTACGGATTCACCTGACGCAATGCTACGGTATGGTGGATAAGTCCGATGATAATCAAGCAAAGAAGAGTACCGAGTGTCAGTAAATGGCAGTGAGCAGGAAGCTTAGTCACTAGCCGGAAATGTGTCAACCCGGAAATTTCTGAGCGCTGCCAAGCGGTATAGGTAAATAGTGGGAAGACTGTTCTGACGTGATGTCGCGGCAACTCGCATAGATTCGCAACGAATTTCTTTGCGACCGTTCAACCACGTGCAATGGTTTGTGTCCGTAACAGTGAGCAAGGATGGTAGAAGTGAGGCGCAAAGGTGTCACGAAATCGATAACGTGTGGAATGGCTCGCGGCGAATCACATAAATGCCGACATTTTCTTGTATCTTTTTGGCGTGGGCGTGGCATGAGAGTTGATTTCTCTTTACGAAGACGGGATGAGAAATGGAAAAGGATGCTTTATTGACAGCAATTTAAGGGCATTGGTATACTCCAACGGTTTTATCTGGCTTTTGAAAATCATGAAGATAAGTCGGCGGCCTGGAGTGTCACTCAGGCTCAGTGGGTTCAACATAAAAGGAGGATGTGTGATGTATTTGTCCAAGTTTTTAGGAGTCGCTGCAGCAGTTGTGTTTCTCTCGGCCTCGGTAGTCGGGGCTGAAGAAAAAGACCCTTTGAAGCCTCGCGTTCCGCCCGATCAAGCCGCGGATGCGAAAGCTCTGAAGAATCCGGTGGCGTCCAGCCCGGAGAGCATCGCCAAAGGCAAGGCGCTATACGAGGGGAAGGGTACTTGCTTCAATTGCCATGGCAAGGCCGGGGATGGCCAGGGCGAGGCGGGGAAGATCTTGAACCCAAGCCCACGGGATTTCACAAACTGCAAGTTCCACAAGAAACGGAAAGATGGCGAACTCTTCTGGGTCATTAAGAACGGCAGCCCCGGAACGGGGATGGTTTCCTTGATTCCTGCCGCCATCACGGAAGAAGAAGCCTGGACGATCATCAACTATGAACGGAGCTTCTGTAAGGCCGAGTAGTTCCGAGAAGCTTCTAATAAGTTGCAGGCAGGGTGGGGAGACAACTCTCCACCCTCTTTTTTTGCTGTCAGCCGACCGAACAACACGTCTGTCCAGCAGGACACTCTACACTCTTCCTTGCTTTCCTAACCTTCATTCGACTCCACAGCTGAGGCGATTATTAGCCGCAAGCCTTTCCTTGATTTAATCCCCCCGATAGGGGGGATTGTACAAATAACCATATTAAAGAGTGTCTAGGGGATTGCGTCGCGGGCGCAAAAAAGGGTAGAGTCCGCCCGTCAGCCCAGGTCGCATGACCAACTCAAACGAGGTAACAATCACCAAGAGCCGTCAGATTTTATAAATTAGGAGGGCGACTATGTACAGCCTATGGCCGTGGGTGAAGTGCCGAGTACGAGTAGCCGCAGCAACAATCACGCTTGTGCTCGGCTCAGCGGGACTCATTTCCAGTATTGCCACTGACGGGAGTTATGCCGGAGATACCACCCTACCGCCGGGCGTCGCGGCAGCGGATATTGAATACAATGGCCGTATCGCTGTCAACGGTGACCCTGTCACGGTCAAGATCGCTACTCCGGATAAGAATGGCGTGCTGGTCTTCGACGGCACAGCAGGCCAGCGGATCAATATCGGCTTCAGCGGTGTCACCCTCACACAGTTTTACGTTTCAGTGTATCGGCCTGATGGCGAGACGGTGCATAGACATGTCTCCGCAGTGAAGAACTATTATGCAACGATGGGCGAGCGGGCACGCTCTCCACTGACAACGGTACATACGTCCATGCCAGCCTATCAGTTCTCAACCGATTCGGCGGCTACGATCTCTTCCAGCGAGATGAACGGCGCAAGCGTTGACCTTGAAGAATTGCCGGTGACAGGGGCTTATACGATTTTCATCGATCCCCTCAGTAACTACACAGGGAGTTTCAAGATTACGGTTTCAAGTGAGCTCAGTGGGGATATCGTTCCTCACGGTCCCGCTGTAGTGGCCAATATCGATCG
>NZ_JBLYIG010000180.1:0-5363 GCF_049222245.1 Nitrospira sp. BLG_2
GCTGAAGGCGAAGGAGTGCTCGTGAATGAAGTGTTCGAGAAGGATCCCGCAGCTTTGGCTGGGATCAAGGCGGGCGATGTCATCGTCCGGATCGACGATGTCGTTGTTGATTCACCGAATAAGCTGTCTCGTCTCATCGCAACGCTGACTCCGGGCGCGACCTCAAAGATAGAAATAGTCCGGGATCTGAAACACGTCACGATGGACGTTCCCCTCACCGAGCGGCGCGATACCACCGTCATCGCATCGATCCCTCAACAAGGGGAGAAGTCAGGAGTCAGACTCGGTCTTGACCTCCAAGACTTGACATCCTCGCTTGCGGAAAGATTCAAGCTTCGTGAGTCGAAAGGCGTGCTGATTGTAAAGGTTGAACCCAACAGTCTTGCTCAAGCCGAAGGCCTCCGAGAAGGCGACCTCATCAAGGAGATCAACCGTATGGAAGTGTCTTCCGTAGGAGAATTTACGTCGGCCGTTGCGCGGTCCAGGCGTGGAGATACCCTGCTGCTCCGCGTGCTTCGGGAAAACCGCGCATTTTATGTCGTGCTCAAGTCCTCCTGATTGACGATTTCAATGGGCCGTGGCGGCTTGTCCTTCCGCCTTATGTCGCTCGATGACCCTTGCCGCTAACTCTCGTGGTACTTCATCATACTGCGTGAAATCCATGATATAACTGCCCCGCCCCCCGGTCATGGCGTTGAGGGCCGTCGCGTATCGAAGCAGCTCCGCAAGCGGAACCAATGCCGTAATCTGTTCCGCATGGTCTTGCGCGTTGACGGCGACGATTCGACCCCGTCGGGCGCTCAAATCTCCCATGACTGCTCCGACCGCGTCGGTCGGTGTGTGGATTTCGACCGTCATGACGGGTTCAAGTAGCACTGGATGCGCGGTCTCTATCGCTTTCTTGAATGCCATCGATCCCGCAATCTTGAACGACATCTCGGATGAATCGACCACATGATACGATCCGTCGTAGACGGCTACCTGCACATCGACGACCGGGAATCCGCTCAACGGCCCCTCCTGCATGGCCTCCATGACCCCCTTTTCCACGGCAGGAATGAAATTTCGAGGAATCGCTCCTCCGACCACACGATTCTCAAACACATACCCGTTGCCGCGCGGGAGTGGCGCCACTTCAAGCCAGCAATCTCCGTATTGCCCGTGACCGCCGGTTTGTTTCTTGTACCTGCCCTGTGCTTGTGATTTCGTCTTGAGCGTTTCCCGGTACGGGACCTTCGGCGTATGGAGCATGACATCGGCTCCGAATTTTCGATGGAGTTTCTCGAGGGCCAAATCGATGTGGAACTGCCCCATGCCGCTGAGCACCATCTCCTTGGTTTCGGCATTGCGCGCGAATTCCAGCGTGGGGTCTTCTTCGATGAGTTTGTGAAGGCCTAAGCTGACCTTATCGATGTCCGTCTTAGACTTGCTTTCAACCGCGAACGACAAGATCGGCTTTGGGAGGCTCAGCATGGGGTAGCAAATGGGGGCATTCTCTTGGCACAGCGTGTCACCGGTATGCGTGTCTTTGAGTTTTCCGATCGCCACGATCTCTCCGCTTTTTGCGGAGTCGACGGCCACGTGACGTTTGCCCAAGACCGTGTAGAAATGGCCGAGTTTCTCCCGCACATGTTTTGAAGCATTCAGCACTGTCGCATCGGCATGGATTGTTCCCGATAAGACACGGCAATAGGACAGCCGACCGATGAATGGGTCGATGATCGTCTTAAAGACATAGGCTGAAAACGGTTCCTGCAGACTCCCCTCTCGCTCACAGCCTTCGTGCGTCTCCGGATGGATACCGTGCCATGGATGGGCCACACCACGCTCGGAGGGCGCCGGCAACAGGGTCGCAATAGCGTCCAACAAGGACCAGATTCCGACATTCTGCGTTGCGGACCCGACATACACGGGGAGAAATTGATTCGTCTGGATGTCACGTCGGAGCCCTTGCAGAAGGTCTTCCTGGTTTAATTCGCCCTGAGTTAAGTAGGTTTCCAACAAGGCTTCTCCGCTCTCCGCGACTGCTTCCACGAGCTGCTTGCGCGCTCCGCTGAGAATTCCCTCCAGATCGTTCGAAATCGGCACCTGTTCTACTTGAGCTGAACTCGGCCCCGATCGTATAAATTTTTCATGTCGTACATCAATGACGCCGTCTAAGTGCTCGCCAAATATGACCGGCAATGTCATACGGACTGGAATACGACCGAGCTGTTGGCGGCAGATCTCCAGAGCGTTTTCGAACGAGGCGCCTTCCTTATCGAGTCCATTGACGAATACCAGACAAGGAAGATCCAACTCTTTGACTCTCCCCCACAGCCGTGCCAGTTCCGTCCTCATTCCCATGTTTCCGCTCAGAAGGAGGATGGCCGCATCGACGGCTTGCAGGGCGGCAAGCGGTTCGCCAAGAAGATCAAGCGCGCCGGGAGGGTCGATGAGATTGATGTGGGTGTGATTCCACGAGAACTGAAGAAGGCTGGTACTTGTCGAATTGCGATGACGAAGCTCTTCCGGCTCGAAATCAGAAACGGTCGTACCTTGTGTCACGGAACCAAGCATGGGAATCGCGGCACCGACATACAGCAAGGCCTCGCTGAGAGAGGTCTTGCCCGCGCCGGCGCCGGATAGGATCGCCACGTTTCTGATGGGCTCGAGACAGGCTGTTTTCATTGTCTGCCCTCCTTGTCGAGTATGGGGTTAGGCCATTCGCTTCCTCATAATATTCATATTCCTCGCGACCGTTGTTTCAGTCGACATTATTTCAGGAGGCTTCGCACTCGTTGCGCTGTTCTGTCATCCATCCTTCGTCGGCAAAACTCACGTACCGACCATCTCCAAGAATCACATGGTCCAATACGCGGATACCCAACAGATTGCCAGCCGTGACGAGTCGATCAGTCAATCGTCGATCCTCAGGGCTTGGAGTGGGGTCTCCGCTGGGGTGGTTGTGAAGAAAAATGACGGCGGCGGCCGATTCACGTACGGCGAGCGCAAAGACTTCGCGCGGGTGCACGATGCTGAGCGTAAGGCTTCCTTCTGAGACCGTGGCCTCTTTGATCACGACATTCTTTGCGTCCAGCAGCACGACTTTGAAAAGCTCATGCTTCACATCACGAAGCGCAGGGTGAAAATGCTTGAACAAATCCGCGCTTGAGGAGACACGAGTGCCGGTGGACATGGGAACGGCCAGCGATCGTCGTCCTAATGCCAACGCAGCCTTGAGTTGGGCTGCCTTGGCGGGACCAACGCCGGGGATGGCGCAGAGTTCTTCAATGCCGCAGGCCGCCAATCCCCCAAGCCCTCCTACCCGGTCGAGGAGTTCGATGGCTACTTGCACGGCGGACGAATCACGGCGGCCGGTTCTCAGGAGGATGGCGAGAAGATGGGCGTCGGATAAGACGTCGGAACCTTTGGCAAGAAGACGCTCACGAGGACGTTCGGTTTTGGGCCAGTACGCAATGCCTTTTCTTGGTCCTTTGCCTGCCACGAAGTCCTCCAGATGACAAAAAATTGACGGTCCGGACTCTTTTGTACCGGCAAATACGGTGAAATTATAGACCTACGGCAAATACGTAATTCATAACCTATTGAAATACTGAAACATGACAAATTGGTGCAGCTCTTGCTTAACTTTGCCACCAGCTGTGAACGTAACCACCTGAGGAGGGATCAATGGAATGTCCGAAGTGCAAGGGGATGATGATGTTGGAACGGTTCTCGGATTTCTTTCTCGTGTTCTATGCATGGAAATGCATCAACTGCGGTGCCATTATCGACCGCACCATCTCTAACAACCGCCGAAAGAGCCTAGCGGCCCGCGAATCTCAGACCGTCGCGACTCGGTAAATTATACTTCATGTTCAGGGCCTAAGCCTTTGCTAAGGTCTGCGGAGAACGTAGGCGATCGTGTCTTCTCTGAAGTACCAGGAGAACAACGATCGCATTATAGTCTTCCGTAAGAAGACGGTCAAAAGGGCCAACGATGATCTCTCCGACTCAATCGCGGCCTATACAGTCATCCAGTCACCCCCATCCCCATTTCTTGACCCCTGCAAAAACGCTATGTTAGAGTCTGACGTTCAAGACGATGTTGTCTGGTATGCGTGTAATCGCCGGTACTCACCGAGGTCGTCGACTCTATGCGCCACGAAAACTCGCTCTTCGTCCCACCTCAGACCGGGTTCGAGAAGCCCTGTTTTCAATTCTCGGTAATCGGCTTACGAACAGTCGGTTTTTGGACCTCTACGCTGGGACGGGAGCCGTGGGGATCGAAGCCGTCAGTCGTGGTGCCGCGGACGTGACCTTCGTCGAGTCGAACCGGGATGCATTGAAACTACTGCGGCAAAATCTGGAGCTGTGCCATATGGGTGAGGAAATAGCCGTGCTGGGTCAGACTATCCAACAATTTCTGAACCATCCCCATCAGTGGAACGGTCCCTATGATATTGTCTTTGCCGATCCACCCTATGCTGAGGCATCAGAGCTTCCATCATTACTCGCTGAGCCAAGAATACATGATTTGTTTGCTCTTGACTCATGGCTGGTCATCGAACATGCTGAGAAGACGGCCTTACCCATATCGCTGGGATGCACCAAGTTTTTGCGCCGGTATCGCTACGGTGATACGGCCTTATCCCTCTACTATCGTCCTCGCACCGTACAGGCATGAAAATCGGTATCTGCCCCGGCACCTTTGATCCCATTACGCATGGCCACACCGACATCATCACCCGCAGCCTCCGTGTGTTCGACAAGGTGGTGGTAGCCGTCGCTCCGAATCCCTCCAAACACCCACTCTTCAATTTGGTGGAACGCCTTGATATGGTAAAGCTGGTCATGAAGGATGTGGGACAGGTCGAGGTGACACCGTTTGATGGGTTACTCGTCGATTATGTCGAGCGTTCAGGCGCCCATGCAATCATCCGCGGCTTGCGTGCCATTTCCGACTTTGAGCATGAGTTTCAGATGGCGCTCGTCAACCGAAAACTTGCAAAGATGGTGGAGACCGTGTTCCTAATGCCCAGCGAAGAGTACTCGTACTTATCCTCGACGATCATCAAAGACGTGGCACAACACGGCGGCAATTTAATCGACTTTCTTCATCCGGAAGTAGCCAAGCGCCTCCAAGCTCGTATCCGGAGTCTCAAATCATGAAATTGGCAGCGCGTGTCGGTCGTATCGCACCCTCCCCGACGTTGGCCATGGCTGCGACTGCCAAAGCCATGGCCGCGCAAGGAATGGACGTCATCGATTTTTCAGCCGGCGAACCGGATTTTGACACGCCGGAACCGGTGAAGGCCGCAGCGGAAGCGGCCATGCGCGAGGGGTTTACCAAATACACCCCGTCGTCCGGGATCGATGAG
>NZ_JBLYIG010000181.1:0-3568 GCF_049222245.1 Nitrospira sp. BLG_2
ATGCGGACATTCAAGAGGTGCTCATCACCGGCTGCCGCGATACGCAAACATCGGCCGATGCCCATATCGGCGGCTCCTATAATGGCGCTCTGACCTATTACTTAGTGGAGTCGATTAAAGAAGCTGAGGGCAAGCTGACCTACCGAGAATTGCATCAACGAACCACCGCAAAACTGAAGCGGGAAGATTTCGATCAAATTCCGCAGTTGGAAGGACGGCGCACGTCGTTCGATCGGCTCTTCTTGAGCTAGAGAAGTACAGGACTGCGGTAACCATCAAGCCCGCCGTGGCCTTCACGCAGCTTGTGAAGGAGGAGCGAGGGGTACTTAGACCGACGCGGTCTATGAAGGAAGCATCTGTCGATGGGCACTAAACAGAAAGGAACCATGCGTAACGATCCGGGCCAGCTGATCCATGACATGGAGTGGAATGAGTTTGAGGCTCAGCTCTCACGTTCGGCGCGCGGAGGTAGATCCCGAACAGCATCCGGTCAGGCTTTGAGGGACCACTTTGGGCCCGAGAAGCTTGAGCGGCTCCAACATCTGGCGGAAGGTGTTCGGTCAGCTCGTCAAAAACGGGAGCCGTTGCGGGGCAATATTATCTTCATCCCCGGGATTATGGGCTCGGAATTGACCGTGACTGACGGTGGCGATGACGACGTGGTGTGGATCAGTTTCTGGAGACTCATCAGAGGTGGGATTAAGAAGCTGCAACTCGCTTCTGACGGTGTAGGGGAAGCCGATTCAAAGTTTGTGGTGCGCCCAAGCGGGCTCGATAAGGACAGTTATGCGGAGACGATCCTCTGGCTGAAGGCCTACTGGAACGTTGAGCTTTTTGCCTACGACTGGCGGAAAGATTTGGATCGAGCTGCGGGGGGCTTGAAGGATCTTGTGCAAACCAAGTTCAAAGATCAACCGGTTCACCTCGTCGCCCATTCCATGGGAGGTCTCGTGTCCCGGAACTTTATCCGGCTGTATCCCAAGGTATGGAAGGCCATGTCGGAGCCGAAGAAAGTGCAGGGCGGCCGTCTCATTATGCTCGGCACGCCGAACTATGGGTCCTATGCCATTGCGCAGGCAATGGTGGCTCAGGAGAAACTGGTGAAGTGGTTGGCGGCGGCGGATCTCCGACACGACTTGGAGGAGGTGCTCGGCATTCTGAATGGATTCGTGGGGAGTTACCAATTGCTCCCGTCTCCTGCCAAGCTGTCGGCCTCGGAACAACGGATATACGATCCCGGCGCTTGGGGGCGCTATCCCATTTCGGCATCTCATCTCAATCGCGCGCGTAAGTTCCATGTGGATCTTGACGTGGCAGCCACCACTGATCCGGAGCGGATGGCCTACATCGCCGGATTCAATCGGGAAACCCTGAATGGCGTAACGATCGATGGTCCCGGCATGTTTGAGTTTGATATCACCTTGAAAGGCGATGGACGAGTGACGCATGCGCTCGGGCTACTGCCCGGCGTGCCGACGTACTATATCGATGAAATCCATGGTGATCTTCAGAAAAATGAGCAGGTTCTGGAAGCCATCGACGAGATCTTGCGAACCGGGAAAACCGGCGTGCTGGCCTCGGAACCGGTTGCCGTTCGTGAGATCCGTTCGGTGGCTTCTCCACGAGTCCGTGCCGTACAAGATCGTGAGGAGGCCGAAAAAATTCGTCAAATCGCGGAAAAGTCCGAGGCCGGCCGGAGCACTCCCGTCGAGCGCCGTCTGGCCGAAGATTTACTTAGACAAGCCGTCATGATGCAGACTCCGCCTGCATCGCGAGACATTACGGATTCGGCGCAGACGCAGGCCGCTGGCCGACGGAGGGAAAAACCTCCGGCACAAACGCCCATCTCGTTGAATGTTGAGATAGTCCAAGGTGACATTCGCGATATCAAGACCACGGCGGTAGTGGTCGGCCACTACCGGGGTGTACCGCCGGTGCGGGCCGTCGGTGCGCTGGACGAGGCGCTGGACTTCTGGATCTCCAAGGCGGTCAAGCGCGGCATGATCGGCGGAAGTTTGGGGGAAGTGTTTCTCATCCCCAACACACAGAAGTCCATTGCGGCAAACGCCGTGATCCTCGCCGGCATGGGCGAGTATGGACGTTTCAATCGGGAAGACCTGGATCTCCTGTTTGCCAACGTCACCTACGGCATCACCGCGCTCGGATGGCGTGAATTCGCCACCGTCGTCGTGGGTTCAGGAGAAGGCAATTTGTCATTGGAACAAGCGATCGAAGGCATGCTTCAGGGAGTGGGATCGGCATTGAGACGGCTCAAATGGCAAGGCCGCCTCGAGAACCTGTATATTGTGGAGTGTGACAAGAACCGCTGGAAGGTGGTTAAAGAGATCTTGGATAAAATATCGAAGAACCAAAGCGATGGCTGGAAATTGCATGTGACGAAGAGGCAGCTTCCGAAGCGGAGGCATCGCAGAGAACAGTCGAAACCTGCAAATCTCGATACTATGACGGGCAGCCGCATTACGATCGAACGGGACCGCGACATATTCCGGTTTTCCGCCATCAGAGAGCAGGCAGTCATTCCAGTTCGGGAAATCAGGATTCAATCCTCGTATGCGGAAGGAGCGGCCGAGCTCCTGAAGGGGGCTCGAAGCCAGGAGGATCAGGAAAAATATGGGAAACTGTTGCATAGCTATCTGATGCCCGAAGACTTTCAGGACATGATCGACGCGACGCCGCTGACACTCATGGTCGACCGTTCGACCGCGGTATTCCCGTGGGAAATGGCGGCGTTCGAACGGCACGGAAAGACGATTTTTTACGGTCCTGGGCGGCGATTGGCGCGACAATTCCGAACCATCTTGTCCGGTCCTCCAGGACTTATCGCTCCACCCATTCCAAACCGCTTACGTGTGCTGATCATTGCCGATCCGGCTCCGGAAGCTGATCTGCAATTGCCGGGAGCGCGGGCCGAGGGTCGCGCCGTCGTGCAAGTTCTCCGAAAGGTAAAGGAGGAAGAGGGTTTGGATATCACGATCGAGCAGCGCATCGGGTCGGACGAATGCGATCCGGTCGAACTTCTTGCGCTGATTTTGAGCGAGGAATTCGATCTGATTCATTACTCGGGGCATGGTGATTTCGACGAGAAAAATCCCGCCAAGAGCGGCTGGATTTTCGGCAAGGAATACGTGCTTTCCGCCGGAGATATTTTCCGCGCACGGCGAGTGCCGCGCCTGATCTTTGCCAATGCCTGCTTTTCAGGGGTCGTCCGATCGGGCAAGCCTTTTACGGTGGAGGAGTCGAATCGAAGCCTCGCCGGGTTGGTTCAGGCCTTTTTTGAGCGAGGCGTCCAAAACTACATCGGAACGGGCTGGCCCGTGGACGATGCCGCGGCCTTGGAATTCGCGAAGGTCTTCTACAGGGAAGCGCTGTTGGGTAATGACCTAGGAAGTTCTCTATCGAAGGCCAGAGAGGCGATCCTCACCAGCGGGTCCACGTGGGGGGCCTATCAGCACTATGGTCAAGCTACTGCGAAACTGATCAAGCAGCCTGAGAAGAATTCCACAGACACCCTGTAGCGCTTCGTGCGGGACGGTGATCGTCCCGCACG
>NZ_JBLYIG010000182.1:0-5293 GCF_049222245.1 Nitrospira sp. BLG_2
ATGGCGCGGTGAAGCGCTCTTCAAGCCGCCGGTGTTGTTCGAGCAACGGCGGCATGTAGGACCAGTGATTGTAAACGTGGGCCACACCGTGGCTCTCTAGAATCTTTCGATAATCCGGACCCAATAAGCCCGCAGTCCTGATTTCCACGGCATAACCGATATCCTGAGGCAACTGGCCGAAGAACCGATCGAGACGTGAGCAAAACTCTCGCGTGGACATTCCGTGTTGTTGGAATTCGAAGAGTAGAGGGCCCATGTGTGGTTCAAGCTTGGCCTCACGGTAAGGTGGCAGGACTAAGTCATTGAACAGTTTGGCGTCGAGAAATCGCGGATTCGGTTGGCCGGCTTTGAGGCCGTAGCGGGCTTGTCTGGAGAAGCTGGGAATGGTGATTTCCTCCCAGATTTTGAAACACATCTGGAAATCTTCCGGAATCTGATTTAGGTAATGTCGAAGCTGATTTGCGGTCGGTGGGCGATAGAAGGTGGAATCATTCCCGACCGTGCGAAAGAGCGGTTCGCCGTTGTGGAGGTATTGACAATACTCCCCTAGACATTCCCGCGCAAACGTCGTCTTCGCGTACTGTCGCCGATACACCTGGCCTTGCCAGTCTTTGTACGTCCACGTCGAAGTGCCGAATCGAATCAGGGAAGAGAGAGCCATGGGGCGCGATTGTACTGAAGAAGAGAGGAAGACACCAGAATGAACGTGAGTCCTGAAACGAATCGGTTTTTTGAGATAAGGTTCAGCTTATCCCATAGTCGTAACATCTCGTGAAACCGAAACGGGCGGGGTATTGTCCTCCCGCCCGTCCTAAAAGTCACCTTTCGTCGTAGATGTGTGCAGTCTTATTTCACTTCATTCAGATGCGTGAGAGCAGTTTCAGCATGCTGCGTGGCAACATCGGCGTGACCTGCCTTACCATGCTCAATAGCTTCGTTCAGATGGGTAATCGCTTCGTTCAAATGGGGGTTCTTGCCTCCCCTCTCGGCATGATTCCGCGCCTTTTCCGCATGGGTCACGACCGCGTCAGCATGGCCCTGTTTACCATGGTCCACCGCTTCCTTTGTGTGCGCGACCGCGTCCTTGACGTTTCCTGCTGGAGACGGCTGAGCGTTCAGTGCAGGCACACCTCCGAACGTTGCCAACGCAACAATAACGATCCCGCGATAAAATATGCTGGTCATTTTGCCTCCTTTTAGGTTAGATGCACTGCCCGACAGTACTGCACTGAAATTTAGCACAATTGACAACGTGACATTAAGGCGGTCTGCCTCCTTTATTAGAGCATCTCGTCACGGTCACATTTCTGGGATCACTAGCGTGAGCTGTTGGGTGAAGTGGGTATTTGGTGGAGGGCAGGGGAGTTGAACCCCCGACCCCTACGTTGCGAACGTAGTGCTCTCCCAACTGAGCTAGCCCCCCACCTGTGAGATATGAGAACCGTGACTCCTGAATCCCGCAGGGTTTGCTGCATATGAGCATGCAGTCCTGTTGCTGCGGTCGAAGAACGGGGAGGAATATAAGAGTCACGTTCCCGTGCTGCATTATACACAACCCGTTACTGAGACTCTACCAGTACCTTGATCGAACATGGCGCACCCCTTTTCATAAAGCCGGCCGCCAACCAATCGGTTGAAGCTTTCGATCAACTATATGTTGCGGCGGTCGCCTCCTCCTGAACGTTCGGATTTGGCATGATGATGAAGAACACTTGAATAACGCCGATTTGGGAATTGCTGTCGGAAGCCGACGGAGATGATAGGTCGTTGCTCTATTCTCTAGCGGTAGACAACGATCACACGTTTGAGGAAGTCTTCCAGCTGTACGATGTGCTGTTCGATTGTTACGCGGTCCTCCAGTTTTGCCGCGCGTTCCATTGCCGCTCCGATTTCGGTAATCCGATCGAACCCGAAGCCGCCTCCGTCACCTTTCATGCGATGGCCCAGGGTCTGAACGGTTCTGAAGTCATATTTGATCAGCGCATCCCGAAGGGTCCGAACATCCTTTTCGCGGTTGCCTAAGAAAATCGGCACAATTCCTTCAAGATCTCGACAAATTTCTACAGTGAGTTGGTCTGTCGGTTCCGGGTGCGAGGCCTGCATCGCTAGACGATGTGCTCCTTGTATGCCCGAAGAACTTCCAATAACGTGGATTTCTTTACAGGCTTCGTGAGGTGTGTGTTGCAACCGGCTTCAAAGATCCGAGTTCCTTCCTCCTTGAGGGCCAAGGCAGTGAGGGCGATGATCGGCGTGGGCTGGAGATCATGATCCCGCTCCCATGAACGAATCGCTTTTGTCGCGGCATAGCCGTCCATCACCGGCATCTGCACGTCCATCAAGATGACGTCGTAATGCGCGGACTTGAATTTGTCCAGTGCGACGGCGCCGTGTTCCGCCACGTCGAGAAAATAATCGGTCTGCTTCAGGTATGCCCGTACCAGCAGTTGGTTGTCGGGGGAATCTTCAACCAACAATACGCGCAAGGGTCGCGTCGAATCGGTTGGCGGTGGCGCTGTGGCTTTCACCGTCGACGGCGTTTTTTTTGTCCGACCAAGGGCGATCCCGATTGTTTGCAAGAGGTCGGACCGCCGGATAGGTTTAATCAAATAACCACCGAGGCCGAGATCATAAGTCCGTGCGATATCGTCCGCCCAATGATCGGAGGTCAGCATAATGATCGTGGGGCAACTTCCGTTGAGCGAGGATTTCAGCTGTTCCACAACTTGAAAGCCGCTCATCTCAGGCATACGGCAGTCGAGGAGCAGGAGCTCATACACATATCCTCGCTCGTATGCATGACGGAGTTCGTCCAACGCCATCGTTCCGTCGCTCGCTTCCGTAACTTGAGCTCCCCAAGCACTCAGCAGATCACGGAGTATGAAGCGGTTAGTCGGATGGTCGTCCACGACCAGGGCTTTGATTCCGGCAAGGTTGACCGGTGTTACGGACTTCTGACAAGACGGTTCTGTTTGAACCTCAAGCTGGACGGTACAGTGAAAGGTACTTCCCGTTCCTATCATACTCTCCGCCCAGATCCGCCCTTTCATACCTTCGACGAGGCGTTTGGTGATCGCAAGGCCGAGCCCTGTTCCTCCGTACTGCCTAGTCGTTGAGGTATGTGCCTGCGTAAAGGTGTTGAAGATCGCGACAAGTTGGTCGGAGGGAATACCGATTCCCGTGTCACTGACGGAAAACCGAACGGCTCCGGTGATATCCCGGTCAGGATCGTTCATGACACGAACAACAATGGATCCTTTGTCGGTAAATTTGAGTGCATTGCCCATCAGATTGATCAATATCTGTGTCAGCCGCGTCGGGTCGCCGACCAAATGACAGGGCACATTCCGATCGACATGGCAGGCGAGCTCTAGACCTTTCTCATTCGCCCGCATCGCCAAGATATCGATGGCCTTGTCGATGACTTCATTCAGGTCGAAATCGACGGATTCCAATTCCAAGCGACCGGCTTCGACCTTGGAAAGGTCCAAAATATCGTTGATAAGATTCAAGAGTGTGCCGCCCGCACGCCTGAAAATACGTAGATATTTCCTTTGATCTGGAGTGAGCGGAGTATCCCAGAGAAGATCGGCCATGCCGATGATGGCATTCATGGGGGTGCGAATCTCGTGACTCATGCTGGCGAGGAATTCACTCTTGGCACGGTTGGCCACTTCGGCGGCTTCTTTGGCGACACGGAGGGCATGTTCCGCTTCACGCTGTTCGGCCGCTTCCAAAGCGAGGGCCGTCATGGATGCGAGTAGATGAAGGAGACGTTCTTCATGCCGACTCCACCGTCGAGGCGCGCCGATTGACTCCGCACACAGTGCGCCGACAAGCCTTCCATTCTGCCTGATCGGCGCGCTTAACATGGCCTCGACATGGAATCGGGATACATATGAACGTGCCAGATCCATGAATCGAGGATTTCGGAAAGCATCGTGAACTGTGATGGCGCGATGTTTACGGATCAGCGATCGAAGATAAGCCCGCCAATGCGATGGCTGGAACGCGAAGAAAGGATTGGAATGTCGACTGTGGGATGTGCAAACGTCGATCAGTTCAATGGCACCGCGTTCCTTTATAAGCAACCAGATGCTGGCGCGTTTGACTTGCAACAAGCTGCAGCATGCCTCTGAAATAGCTCGAAAGACCCGGATAATATTACCGCTGTTCAAGGCCTCACTTCGCGCCAGTTTGCAGAGTGTGTCTTGATACTGCTTGAGCAACATGGTGGCCCTCTGCTCGAATGAGCGGAATGTTCGTTCAGAGGGTTTTCGCTTGCGGGAAGTGGTCGTTCGTCGGATTGCAGAGGATGAGGATCGTGAGGGTCTCCTGGTTACCGCGACTCGACCGTGAGGTCTTCCATATGGATGGTGTGACCGTGGCATGGAGGGCATCACTATTCGGCGAATAGCTTTGACTGTCTCTAGTCGTCGTGTGAGTCTTGGACCAGCGACAGAATACTGGCCGACTTGATCCGATTGCGTCCCTCTTGTTTTGCCTGATAGAGAGCCTGATCCGCAGCTTTGATGAGATCGGTAGGAGAAGCGTTTCTGTTGGGAACAATGCAGGCATACCCGACGCTGATTGTCACGAGTTCACTATCCGCGTGCTTCATGCCTAAGGATTCGACCCGGCGCCGAAGGCTCTCCGCCACCTGTGCTGCGCCGTCGATGCCTGTACCGGGCAATACTGTGACAAACTCATCTCCGCCATAACGGGCAACCAAATCGCCGGGGCGATTCACTGCGCTGGAGATCGCCGCAGAGACCTGTTTGAGACATTCATCGCCTGCTGTGTGACCCTTGGCGTCGTTATAGGCCTTAAATCGGTCGATATCGAACATGATCAGCGACAAAGGAGTTGATTCGCGCACCGCTCTCCGCCATTCCTGATCCAAAAAGTCATCGAACTGGCGTCGATTGGTGATTCCCGTCAATCCATCCAAGCAGGAGAGGCGAAGCAACATCTGATTGGCTTCTTGGAGCTGGCGCATGACCTCGAGGAGCTCCTGCTCTCGCGCCCGGCGGCGGTCGATTTCGTGGACAAGCCGCAGCACCGACCGCACTCTGGTCAGGAGTTCGACTTTGTTGACCGGTTTGGCGACGTAATCCATGGCTCCGGCGGCAAACGCGAGTTGAAGGTCGACCGGATCCGTCTTGACGGTGACCATAATAATAGGAGTATCTCGGAACCGGTCGGCGGCTTTTATCTGACGACAAGCTTCGATGCCGCTCATCTGCGGCATCAGAATATCCATGAGGATGAGATCGACCCGCGAAGCGCCTTGCTT
>NZ_JBLYIG010000183.1:0-3966 GCF_049222245.1 Nitrospira sp. BLG_2
GCCAACGCAATGGCGTCTTCGAGATAGCCGATCTCATCGACCAAACCGGCCGCTTTTGCTTGCTCACCGGTGTAGATCCGTCCGTCAGCCAACCGTTTGATCTGCTCCATCTGTAAATTGGATCGGCCCTCCTGCACGATGTTCAAGAAGCGCTGGTAAAACGAATCGATGAGTCCTTGGAAGATGGCCCGTTCTTCGGTCGTCATGATTCGAAACGGCGAGCCCATATCCTTGCGAGGCCCCGATGTCACGGCCGTAGCCTCTACCCCCACTTTCTCTAAGAGCCCTCGCGCATTGATGGTAAGCATAATCACACCGATACTGCCCGTCACGGACGAAGGATGCGCCAATACCGTGTCCGCCGACGCAGCAATATAGTAGCCGCCTGACGTGCCCAGGTCCATGATGGATGCAACAATGGGAACCTTGCGACTGGTTTTGAACGTTTTGAGCTCGTGATAAATAATATCCGACGCCGTCACCGTTCCCCCAGGCGTATTAATCCGAAGCACAACAGCTTTGACGTTCTCGTCCTTTGCGGCACGGGTCAATTGTTCCTTCACACTCGCAATCATACTGGGCGTTGTCCGGAATCCATCTTTATCTTGAGAACTAATCACTCCAGAAATTTCAATCAGGAGCACTTTTGCTTTGCCTGTCCCATCGACCTGAGTTTCTTGAAGAGGCCCAGGACCTGGAAACAGCGGGAAGTTGAACGTGCAGCCGGACAGCACCAGCCCGATCACTCCAATGACGAAACGATTATGCATGATAAGTCTCCATAAGATGCGCGAATTCACCGAATAAGTAGGCGGCGTCATGTGGGCCCGGCGCGGCCTCCGGATGGTATTGGACGGAGAAGACGGGATGATCCAGACAAGCCATTCCTTCTATATAGAAATCGTTCAAGCTCACATGGGTGAGCGACAGTTTTCCATGACGAGTGTCGACCACGGGTGGAGAGATCGGCACTTCAGAGAACGACGTGGGACCCTGCACGGCGAAATTATGGTTATGCGACGTAATTTCAACTTTTCTCGTCCGAAGGTCCAGTACGGGATGATTCGCCCCATGGTGACCGAACTTCAGCTTATAGGTCTTGAGACCGAAAGCCAAGCAGAGAATCTGATGTCCCAAACAAATGCCAAAAATCGGATAACGTCCGATCAATTTCTCCATGGCCTTCGCGGCATAGGGAAGGCCCTCCGGATCGCCTGGACCGTTTGAGAGGAAAATGCCGTCGGGCCTAAGCGCCTCGACTTCAACCGCTGATGTCGCAGCAGGCACCACAGTGACTTGACAGCCGACATCCACCAATCGTCTCAAGATGTTGTGTTTGATGCCGAAATCATAGGCTACGACTCGCCAGGGCTTGGACGGTCGACGTTCACCGTCGTTTGCCGACGGCACCCATTCGCCGGTTCCCGTGGTCCAATCATATGGACGCGCGCAAGTGACCTCGGTCGCTAAATCTCGACCGATGATATCGGGCGCTTGCCTGGCTTGCCTTACTGCCTGATCAGGATCGAGATTGATGTGCGTGATGAATCCCTGCTGTGATCCATGCTCACGCAAATGCCTTGTTAAGGCTCTCGTATCGATCCCCTCGATCGCGACGACCTTGGCTTCCATCAATGATTCCTGAAGGGTCTGTTTGCTCCGCCAATTGCTGGCAAGACGACTGGCTTCCATGACTACAAACCCTTCCGCCCAAATCCGGCGGGATTCCACATCTTCAGGCGTAACCCCATAGTTACCGACATGGGGACAGGTCATCGCAATAATCTGTCCTCTATAGGATGGATCGGTCAGTATTTCCTGATAGCCGGTCATCGCCGTATTAAAGACGACCTCTCCAACCGTCTCTCCCTCATAGCCAAGAGCGCGGCCCTCAAACACCGTGCCATCCGCCAATGCCAACAACGCTTTTTTCACTGTCATCTTCCACCCTGATCGAGCGATCGTTTTGCCTTGATTCCGATGAGCACGATGCCCAAGAGAAGGTTGAGCATATACAGGGCTCGGATCGGCAGCAGGACACGAAACAGCCCTTCCAAAGCCGCTTTCCTGGTCGTCTCGTCTTTCGTCGCGAATGCCTGCGCTTGGAGGGCCGCCGCATTGGGGTGCAGGACCGCAATAATGAGCCCGGCGATCATGACCATGACGGCCAGGACGATTATCTCACTCCGACCGACTTCTACGATCGGATCCCCGCTCCACCGACGATACCAAAGTGCGCCACAAAGGATGGCACCGACCCCGATGACGAAACGATGATAGCCTTCGAACGCCCGGGTCAAGAACATACCGCCCACATCCTGTCCTCCGAATGTATTGAACACTGCCGGGATCACCGCTCCGCTCAATACGACCATGCCTCCAACCCAGACGGCGAGCGCAACCCACTCAAGCGCAAGACAGGCCACCATCCCCCAACGGGACAGCCCTCGCACAGCACTACCGCTCCACCGGACTGGTCTCGAACACGACGCGGCCGCCTACAATGGTGGTATTCACTCGCCCTTTCACTTTCCACCCGACAAAGGGCGTATTGCGGCTCTTGGACCTGAACTTGGACGGATCGACTTCCCACTGTTCTTGCTGATCGACGATGACGACATCGGCATCCGCGCCGAGCGCCAGCGTCCCTTTCGTGAGTCCGAACGCCGCAGCCGGGGCCGAAGTCAGCTTCCGGACCGCTTGTTCCAGCGACAGGATGCCTTCCTCCACCAATCCCAATGTCAGCGGCAGCGCCGTCTCAAGTCCGACGATTCCGAATGGAGCCTCGGTGAAATCCTGCTGCTTCTCCTGCGTGGCATGGGGAGCATGATCGGTTGCAATCACATCGATCGTGCCGTCTCGTAAGCCTTCCTTGATCGCCTGCACATCGGTCCAGGTGCGCAAAGGTGGATTCATTTTCGCGTGAGTGTTGTAGCCGCGTACCAGCTCATCGGTCAGCAAAAAATGGTGAGGACATGCTTCCGCCGTCACATGAATCTCACGGGCCTTCGCCTCCCGCACCATTCGAACCGACCCGGCGGTACTGATGTGTGCGAGATGGAGGCGAGCTCCCGTCAGCTCCGCGAGTGAGAGATTGCGCGCCACCATCACATCTTCAGCGGCCGCCGGGATACCCGGTAATCCAAGCTCGGTCGAGACCAGCCCTTCATTCATACAGCCGCCTTCCGCCAAATGCAGGTCTTCGCAATGGTCGACGACCGTCAAATCGAATGCCAAGGCATATTCCATCGCTCGGCGCATCACCAGGCTGTTCATGACAGGCTTGCCATCGTCGGAGATGGCCACACAGCCGGACCGCCGTAAATCGCCGATCTCCGCCAGTTCTTTTCCTTCCGACCCTTTCGTAATGGCGCCGACCGGCAGCACGTTTGCCAGACCAGCCAATCGTGCCCGTTCCAATATGAATTCCGTGACGGCTTGATTGTCGTTTACCGGGTTCGTGTTGGGCATGCAACAGACCGTCGTAAATCCGCCTGCCACCGCCGCGGCACTGCCGCTCTGAATCGTTTCCTTGTACTCAAACCCCGGCTCGCGAAAATGGACGTGCAAATCGACGAACCCCGGCATCACAAGCTTCCCATTGGCTTGAATGGTCCGACCGTGCACAGCTTCGGAAAGGTTCGGGCCCACTGCGGCTATTTTGCCGTTGTCGATCAGCACATCGGCGATGCCGACAAACCGGCCCGGATCAATGACGCGACCACCTTTGATCACAATCGACACGATAAGCCCTCTTCACAATTCGGAAAATCTGTTGATTACCACCTGTATTCGAGCCCAGCCGATAGTTCGCTCACTCAACAGATCGACCGGGTCACCAGTTCACGAATTCGCTCCGGACATGAGGTACAAGATTCCCATGCGCACCGCCACGCCGTTCGCCACTTGATCGAGAATCACCGAGGACAAACTATCGGCGACATCCGGCGCGATTTCCACTCCTCG
>NZ_JBLYIG010000184.1:0-6021 GCF_049222245.1 Nitrospira sp. BLG_2
AACCTCGGTTCAGAAACCAGTCCGCTGACCGGCGGGCCACGAAAGAGTCTCAACGTGTCGATACAGAACGGTCAACGCTCAACCTTGGTTCTTGGGACGAGAGGCAGCAAATTGGCGCTCTGTCAAAGTGAATGGTTCCAATCCAAGGTTCAGGAGGTCGTGCCGGAGGTCCGAGTCGTGCTCAGGAAGATTCAGACCTCCGGCGACAAGATCGTTGACGTGCCGTTGGCAAAAATCGGGGGGAAGGGCTTGTTCGTCAAGGAAATTGAGGACGCTTTGCTCGCCGGTTCCATCGATTTCGCTGTTCATAGCATGAAGGATGTTCCGGCGCAATTGCCCGAAGGGCTCGACATCCTCTGTGTGCCTCAGCGGGAGGATGCACGCGATGTCTTAATCAGTCGTGAAGGCTACTCGTTTTATGATCTTCCATTCGGTGCCAACATCGGGACTGCAAGCCTTCGGCGCCAGGCGCAATTGTTACAGGCCAGGCAGGATTTAAGAATCGCGATGCTGCGCGGCAACCTGGATACGAGACTGAGAAAACTCAAAGAAGGACAGTTCGATGCCATCGTCCTGGCGGCGGCCGGTCTGCACCGGTTGGGGTGGTCTCAGGCGATCACGGAATATCTCCCACCCGTCCTCAGTCTGCCTGCGATCGGACAGGGAGCCCTCGGTATAGAAGGTCGGACCAATGACGCATTCGTACGGTCCGTCTTATGCCGATTCAATCATCAGGCAACCCATACGACCGTAACGGCAGAGCGGGCGTTCTTGCATCGCTTGGAAGGCGGCTGCCAGGTGCCCATCGCAGCCCACGCAATTCTGTCCGGCGAGGAATTGGTGCTGGATGGTCTTGTGGCGAGTGTCGATGGAAGGATCATCATTCGCGACCGGATCGAGGGGACACGTCAGCAAGCTCATGCTCTGGGCATTGAGTTGGCCGAACGACTGCTCACCCGTGGAGGGGACAAAATTCTCCGGGAGATTTACGGATCGGCGTGAACGTGGTACGAGAAAACAAGGGAAAGGTCTATTTGGTCGGAGCTGGTCCTGGAGATCCCGGACTCTTGACCCTGCGAGGCAAGGAGTGTCTTGAGCAGGCCGACGTGGTGCTTTACGATTACTTGGCCAATCCTCTCCTTCTTGCCCAGGCCCCGGACCGAGCAGAGCGCATCTATGTCGGACGGCGAGGCAAGGGGAAATATCCAGAGCAGGGGGCCATCAATGATCTGCTGATTGAGCGAGCAAGAGCGGGCAACGTCGTGGTGCGGTTGAAGGGAGGCGATCCATTTGTCTTTGGGCGAGGAGGAGAAGAGGCGGAAGCGCTCGCCTTGGCAGGAATTGAATTCGAAGTCGTGCCTGGCGTGACCGCTGCAGTTGCTGCCCCTGCGTATGCCGGCATTCCGGTGACCCATCGAACGGTGGCGTCTACCTTGACGATCGTCACAGGGCATGAAGATCCAGGGAAGCCTTCCACGGCCTTGGACTGGTCAAGACTGGCGACGGATCAAGGTACCGTCGTCTTCCTCATGGGGATGAAAAATCTTTCGACGATCGCCGCAACTTTAATGGCCGAGGGGCGAGCGGGGTCGACCCCTGTTGCGATCATTCGGTGGGGGACAAGGGTTTCACAGCAGACCATCGTCGGTACGTTGGCGGATATTGCCGATAAAGCGGCGGCAGCACAGATGGAGCCGCCGAGCGTCATTGTGGTGGGGGAGGTCGTTCGACTGAGGCCAAAACTCAACTGGTTTGAGCGGCGCCCGCTCTTTGGGAAACGGGTGCTCATGACGCGAGCGAAAGAGCAGGCTGGTGAGCTGGCTGCTCTATTGGCCGGCTATGGAGCTGAACCGGTTGAGGCGCCGACGATCAAGATCGTTCCCCCTCCAGACTGGACACCCGTCGATCAGGCGATCTCCGAGATTGGGACGTACAACTGGATTATTTTTACCAGCGTCAATGGGGTGAGCCGTTTCATGACGAGATTGTTCGCTCGTGGGTTCGACTCACGCTGCTTGGCCGGCCGTCGGATTTGCTGCATCGGACCTCGGACCGCTCAGGAACTGGAAAGGTTCGGTGTCAGGGCGGATGTGGTTCCGGTAGAATATCAAGCGGAGGGAGTGCTAGCCGCGCTGGATCCGCGGGATGTCGACAAATCTCGCATCCTGATTCCTCGGGCCGAAGTGGCCAGAAACCTCTTGCCGGACGAGCTTCGTGGCGCCGGTGCGCATGTGGCGGTCGTGACCGTGTATCGAACACTCACGCCGGACCATGGTTCAGAAGAGTGGCGGAAGGAGCTTATGGATCGTCGGATCCATATCATCACGTTTACCAGCTCTTCCACGGTGCGCAACTTTGTCGTGATGCTCGGCGGTGGTGAAGCGGTGAAGCCGCTCTTGCAATCCGTCGTGATCGCTTGTATCGGACCCATCACGGCCAAGACGGCAGAGGAATACGGTTTGACGGTCTCGATCATGCCGAGCGAGAATACGATCCCCGCGCTGGTGGAAGCGATAGCCCGCCACTATAGAAGCCGTGAGCAGGTTACCACGGGAGCTCTGCTGTAAACGAAGCACGTGAGATGTACCATAGTCCTATACAAGGAAGGAGAGTGAGATGGTCCCTGTAAAGTCGTTCATGATTCCCAGAGAAAAGTTCGTGACGGTGCCTCGTGATACGGATACACAGACGGCCGCCCGCATCATGCGCGATCGCGGGATCGGTAGTTTGTTCGTGACCAACGACCGTGAGATCATCGGCATCATCACGGATACGGACATGATGCGTCGGGTGGTTGCGGCAGGGGCGGACGCGACGAAGACCACGGTCGAGCAAATCATGTCGGCTCCTATCATGACGATCGAGGAGGGCAAGACGTTGCTGGACGCGAATGATCTCATGGCGCAGTCCCATCTGCGGCACTTGGGAGTCACGCGTGACGGGAAGTTGGTGGGGGTCATCTCCGTTCGGGACCTCGTCGTGTTCTTAACGAACCTGCCACGGAAGTAAGGTGGGTTATGGGGTTTCCGATCCAGAGGCTTCGACGATTGAGACAGCATGACTCGTTGCGTCGGATGGTGCGCGAAACGACGCTGTCGCCATCTGATTTCATCTATCCTCTGTTTGTGATCGAAGGACAGGATCGTCGGGAAGAAATTGCTTCGATGCCGGGCCAATTTCGGTTATCCGTCGATCTGCTGGTCAAAGAGGCGGGAGAGGTTCAAGCCCTAGGCATTCCGGCCGTCATTCTATTTGGGATCCCGGAGCATAAAGACGAGCGTGGCAGTTCAGGGTGGAATGCGAACGGCATTGTGCAGCGGGCGATCAGAGCCATCAAACAACAAGTACCGGGATTGCTTGTGATCACGGATGTCTGTATCGACGAGTATACCAGCCACGGACATTGCGGAATCGTCAGGAATGGAAAAGTTCTCAATGATGAGACGCTCGAGTGTCTCACGGTGATGGCACGTACCCATGCCGAAGCTGGCGCCGATATGGTCGCTCCGTCGGACATGATGGATGGTCGTGTCGCTGCGATCAGACGCGAATTGGATCGCGCCGGGTTTTCCGATCTGCCGATCCTGGCGTATGCCGCCAAGTTCTCCTCCTGCTTCTATGCACCGTTTCGTGACGCGGCCTTTTCCAGTCCTCAATTCGGTGACCGACAGTCCTATCAGATGGATCCGGCTAATGCGCGCGAAGCGCTGCGCGAGATCGAGTTCGATATCGACGAAGGCGCCGATATCGTGATGGTCAAGCCGGCTCTGCCGTATCTGGACATCATTGCAATGGCCCGTGCGCGTATGCTTCTTCCACTAGCGGCCTATCAGGTGAGCGGCGAGTACAGTATGATTAAGGCGGCAGCGAGAGCGGGATGGCTGGATGAATCACGTGCCATGATGGAATCGCTGCTGGCGATCAAGCGGGCTGGAGCCGATCTGATCCTGTCGTATTTTGCGAAAGACGCCGTCAAGCTGCTTTATTGATCGACGATGCAAGTGACCCGCGGATATTCGGACGAGGTTGTACGGCCGTATCCGGTGGGAACCATCGGCAATTTCGACGGTCATCATCTCGGTCACCATGCGCTCTTGAAACAGGTGGTTGAGACAGCGCGCCGAGCCCATGGAACGGCTGTCGTTCTGACTTTCGACCCTCATCCGGTTAAAATCCTTGCGCCGCACGTTGATCTGCGATTTCTGACGAGCAGGGAAGAGAAACGTGCCCGTTTTGGGCAAGCCGGAATCGATGAGGTGGTCTCCCTAGAGTTTACTCAAGCATTTGCGTCACTGTCTCCGGAGATGTTCGCTGAGCAGGTACTATCCAGAGGGCTCGGACTCAAAGAGATTTTTGTCGGACAACATTTTGCCTTTGGGCACAAACGAGCAGGACGGATCGGCGATTTGATCGCGCTCGGCAAACGATTCGACTTCATCGTCCATCCGATTCCTCCCGTGATGGTCGATGGAGGAGTGGTCAGCTCGACGAGAATACGACGGCTCATCATTTCTGGTCAGGTCGATCAAGCGGCTGTCCTGCTCGGCCGGCACTATGCCCTGAGCGGAGTTGTATCCTCTGGCGAGGGGAGGGGGCGAACATTGGGATGCCCTACTGCAAATCTTCAGTTACCTGCAGACCGTGTGGTACCTGCCGATGGCATTTATGCCTCTGTCGCGATCGTAGGCCAGGAGCGGCATGACTCGGTCGCCTATATCGGTACGAGACCGACCTTTGACGGGGGTGAGCGGGGGTTGGAAGTATTTATCCTGGACGGGATACACGAGCTGTATGGACGAACGCTCACTGTTGAGTTTGTCGGTCGTATCAGAGGCGACGCGCAGTTTGAGAGTGGAGAAGCTCTAAGCCGGCAAATCGGGGCTGACGTGGATGCGGCGAAGAGTATCCTACGTCGATATCATAAAATAATCGGAGGGTGATGAGGCGCATGGTGCGATGAAGAAAGAGCGCCACGTTTCTGCGCGCCGGCGAGACGGTGAGCCGGCTGTGTCTTCCGAGAGCGCAGCTGGCGGGCTTTTTCAGCATTCTGTTAACAGATCCATCAATAACATGACCTGGCCCCCGCTCTTGCATCGAGTCGTTGGAACGGTTCGGTCCCGAAACCTCTTTCAACGTGACCAACACATATTGGTCGCCATCTCGGGAGGACCCGATTCAGTCGCACTGCTATCGATCCTGCATCATCTCCGACCGAGTTGGAAGCTGACGCTATCAGCCGTTCATTGCAACTATGGACTACGAGGTGATGAGTCCGACGGAGATCAAAAATTTGTCGAATCCTTTTGCCGTGGGCTCGAAGTTCCTCTCCATGTTCGACGGGTGGAAATCCACATTCGTGAGCGTCAAACCTCAGTGCAGGCTGAAGCCCGTGACCTCCGCTATCGGGTGATGCAGGAAATCTCCGAGCAGTGCGGGGCGGACCGTATCGCGATAGGCCATACGGCAGACGATCAGGCGGAGACGGTTCTATTATGGATGCTTCGTGGTGCGGGACTGACCGGTCTTTCCGGCATGCCCGCGTTCCGCAGTAACAAGATCATTCGGCCTTTGTATGACGCCAAGCGGCAAGAAATCCTGGCGTATCTTTCCACGGCAGGGGTATCGTTTAGAGTGGACTCCAGCAATTTCCAGATGCATTACCTGCGGAACCGAGTGAGGGGAGAGGTTATTCCGATTCTGAATCGACTGGTCCCTTCCTGCGTCGATGCGCTCTGCAAGCTTGCGGACATCTGCAGGGAAGACGATCGTTGTCTGGACCAGCAGGTGAATGCCCTTTTCTCTTCTACCGTGAAGCGAGGATCTGCCCGAAGCTGGGGGATTGATCGCAAGGTTCTTATGACACTTCCGCTTGCCTTTCAACGGCGTTGCATCCGAAATCTTTTTTGGCGCAGATGACATCTGTCCGCGTGTCTTGCCAGACGATGGCGTTGTAAATTGGCTTGCCGGTGTTCTTGTCCCACACGACAGTCGTTTCGCGTTGATTCGTGATTCCAATCGCGG
>NZ_JBLYIG010000185.1:0-2791 GCF_049222245.1 Nitrospira sp. BLG_2
ATGCTTCAAGGCGCGGTGTGCATTCGCAAGCGCCGCCATTTCGGCGTGGGCCAGTGAACAGTTGGTGGGCTCGACAACGTTGACCCCGACTGCGATGAGTCGTCCCGTCTTGGCTTCGAACACTGCCGCGCCGAAAGGTCCGCCGGTCTTAGACGTGACATTGGTCAACGCGAGTCGGATGACGAACCGCATGCGATCACTAGCCGATGTAATGGGCTTGTGCCGGCGCATAGCGCGAATGGTCCAAGGCGGAAGAGAAAAAGGAGAAATGGGTGAGGGGCCGGATTTCACGATGGGAGCGAAAGCTTCAACGCTTCGAGGTTCTTTGTGACCATGGCATCGCCGTTTTTTGTCGATACGTCGATGCCTGTGGCACAGACGGTTCGGCACTCATCCAGGCGTCCCAGTTTTTGGAGTGACTGAGCGAGGGCGAGATAGGCGGCTGAATAGGTTGGTTTAACGGCCACGCACTGGCGCAATGATTTGGCGGCTTCTTCGAAGTTCCCATCGTCCATATAAGCTTTCCCCAACCCGAACTAGGCGACGTCGTCGCTCGGATCCATGGCGAGGACTTTCTTCAGTGGCTCAATTCTTGGATTCGGCATGTGCGCTCCTGTTTTAAAGAGCAAACGATAGCAGCGCTGACACACATTGTCTATGGAGTTTTCTGCATGATAATCTGAACCAGATATCCGGCTTCATGCGATCGGCGTAAGGAGCAAGAACGGATGTCGATGGTTATCTGATGGGAAATACCGGTCTCGTCTATCATCCCGCCTATCTTGAGCATGACATGGGACCCGGGCATCCGGAGTCCCCCAACCGGCTGCGCGCGATCATGCAGCAGCTGGAACAGAGCGGTACGATCGCCCGCATGCCGAAAATCGAGGCGCGCAAGGCCGAAGATGAATGGATTACGCAGATCCATTCGCCGAGTTATGTACGGTCGCTGAACCGCCACGCGCCCACGAGCGGCCGCGTCTCGCTCGATGCCGATACCTCGATGTCGCCCGGCTCATTGAGTGCCGCGTACCTGGCGGCAGGCGGCGCATTGGCGGCAGCCGATGCCATCATGGCCCGGCAAGTGGATCATGTGTTCTGTGCCGTCCGGCCTCCTGGTCACCATGCCGAAGCGGAGCGCGCGATGGGTTTCTGCCTCCTGAATAATGTTGCCATCGCCGCGCGCTATGTCCAAAAGAAATACGGGGTCACCAGAGTGCTGATCGTCGATTGGGATGTCCATCATGGGAATGGGACGCAGCACAGTTTCGAAAACGATCCTTCGGTGCTTTTTTTTAGCACACATCAGTATCCGCACTATCCCGGGACGGGCAGAGGCACCGAACGAGGCAAGGGAGCTGGGGTTGGATTTACTGTCAACGTTCCGATGGAGGCGGGAGAGGGCGATGAAGCGTACCGCGAGGTCTTCCTCAAATCGCTTGTTCCGGCGGCCGAGGCGTTCAAGCCGGAGTTCATCATTATTTCAGCGGGATTCGATGCGCACCGAGATGACCCATTGGCCAGCATGGGTTTGACGGAAGCAGGATATGCCCATTTGACAAAAATCGTGGCCGGGGTCGCCAAACGCCATGCGAAAGACCGCATCCTATCTTCTCTCGAAGGCGGCTACAATCTGAAGGCCCTTGCCGCCTCTGTGGAGGCCCACATCAAGGCACTGTTGGATGCATGACGTGTGGAATGAAGGTTGGCCGGGGTGTGCTGCGAACAGTTGCAAGCCGTGAAAAGCCGTGATGGGTAATCAAATCATTTTGCAGCAGTAAGGAAGAAAACAGCATGAAGCATCCTTTATTGATCGATACCGAGACGCTTCAGCAGCACTTGCGTCGTCCGAATCTTGTCGTCATCGATGTGAGGGGCAAGGCGGCATACGAGTTCGGCGGCCACATTCCTGGAGCGGTGCATTCGACGTGGCATGAGTACAGTGATCCCAATGCCGCGCCGAAGGGATTGCTCAACCCCGACCTCAGCCAGATTGCAGGTACCTTGAGACGACTGGGGATGAATCAAGAGAGCGACGTCGTGATCTACTCCAATCCATTCGACAATTGGGGCGATGAAGGGCGGATGTTTTGGATGCTGGAATATCTGGGCCACAAACGCTTGCGTATTTTGGATGGCGGTTGGGTGAAGTGGACAGCCGAGAAACGGCCGTTCGAGCATGGGCCGGTCTCCCCAATATTGGGAAATTTCACGGTTCAACTACAGCCGGATTTGATCGCGTTGAAGGACGACCTGAAAGGCCTCGTCAGGGGGCCGCATCCCCAGACGGCCATTCTGGACGCCCGCAGTGTTGAAGAATATTTCGGGAAAGAGGTGTCCGGTCTCCCACGGTCCGGCCACATCCCCTCAGCCATACACGTGGCCTGGAATGGCTTCTTGAACAAAGATGCGACCGTCAAGGATCTATCCGTGATCAAGGAGATGCTGGAGGCAAAGGGAATACAAAGTGGACAGGAAGTCATTTGCTACTGTACCGGCGGTGTGCGATCGGCGTGGCTCTATTTCATCCTCAAGCTGGTCGGCTACCCGACGATCAGCAACTATCCCGGATCGTGGTGGGAATGGAGTCTGGACTTCGCCTGTCCGGCAGAAAAAGATCTTCATGCGCTCCAGAAAATCCTCGGGTTTGATCCCGCCCCCAAACCTTCTTGACAGCCTGAGGAGCGCTGTGTAAATGTGAATTCACAAACTATCTTCACGTAAAACTGCGAATCTTCCAACCATCAAGGAGGCAGCCATGATGAGAAGAATCCTTCGTAGTGCGATGGTG
>NZ_JBLYIG010000186.1:0-3116 GCF_049222245.1 Nitrospira sp. BLG_2
CGCTTACGCGCCTCGCTGATCGAGAGTTTCATGATAACCTCAATGTACAATCGTGTACATCGCTTGTCAATGAACCGGCTACATCCCCCATTCCTCAGCACCCAGCACTCAGCACTTCTTGGCGTGCCCCCGGATGTCACCACCAACTGGTATCCTGTGCAGCCATGAACTGGCAAGAATGAAAACGGCACCATTCCCATTCCTCATTTCCATTCCCCCGTGCCGATCGGCAGCATGCTGAACCCGTCCATTCGTCTATCGCCTCATTCGTGATTTCCGAGACGAAAACAGGTATTCTTCGGCAGGCGATTGCCCTTGGTGATTTCATCAGACCAAGGATTCACGGGACGCTAGGAGCGCAACAGGATGCCTACTCCTGAAGACAAGGCCCGCCAAACAATCGATCACATCCTGCAGCAAGCCGGCTGGATCGTTCAGGACTACACAAACGCCCATCTTCGCGCAGGCCGAGGTGTTGCACTCCGAAATTTTTCCCTCGTCGGCGGACACGGATTCGCGGACTACTTGCTCTATATCGATGGCAAAGCCGCCGGGGTCATCGAGGCGAAACGGGAGGGCGTCACGCTGACCGGCGTCGAAGTCCAGGCGGCAAAGTACAGCGAGGGCTTGCCGCTCACCTTGCCGGCCTACATCCGGCCTCTTCCGTTTCTCTACCAAAGCACCGGCATCGAAACGCGATTCACCAACGGTCTCGATCCGGAGCCCCGGAGCCGTCGGACCTTCGCCTTTCACAGACCTGAGACGCTAGCAGAGTGGGTTACGGCTTCGGGAATCAACGAGGAACCAGTTAAAGAGCTCACGGCAGCCTTTCGCGGACCGACCTACAAGAAAGCAACCACACTGCGCAGCCGTTTGAGACAATTACCGCCGCTCAAGACCGAAGGTCTCTGGCCCGCACAGATCACCGCCATCCAGAACCTCGAAACATCACTTGCGCAGGACCGCCCGCGAGCGCTGATTCAAATGGCCACCGGCAGCGGCAAGACCTTCACGGCCATCAATTTCATCTACCGTCTCATCAAATTCGGCGGGGCCAAGCGCGTGCTGTTCCTCGTCGATCGCGGCAACCTGGGCGACCAGACGTTGAAGGAGTTTCAGCAGTACGTCTCGCCCTACAACAACTTCAAGTTCACCGAAGAGTTCATCGTCCAGCGGCTCACCAGTAGTCAGCTCGATACCACAGCGCGTCTGCATCGGGACGATCCAGCGCCTCTACTCCATGCTCAAAGGCCGCGAGCTGGCAGAAGAAGACGAAGAAACTTCGGTTTCTGGCCTCGAACGCCTCTTCAAGAAACCGGACCCCATCGAATACAATCCCAATTTCCCTATCGAAACCTTCGATGTGATTGTCACCGACGAATGCCACCGCTCCATTTACAACCTCTGGGCGCAGGTGCTCGAATACTTCGACGCCTCTCTCATCGGCCTCACCGCCACGCCCAACAAACAGACCTTCGGCTTCTTCAACCAGAACCTCGTCATGGAATACAACCACGAGCAGGCCGTGGCCGACGGCGTGAACGTCAACTACGATGTGTACCGCATCCGCACCGCCATTACCCAGGCCGGCTCCACGGTCGAGTCCGGCTTCTACCTCGAAAAGCGCGACCGCGAGACCCGCGCCACACGCTGGGAACAACTCGACGACGACTTCGCCTACGACCCAGACCAGCTCGACCGTGACGTGGTCGCTCCGGACCAGATCCGCACGATCATCAAGACCTTCAAAGAGAAGCTCTTCACCGAGATCTTTCCCGGCCGTGAATGGGTGCCCAAGACCCTCATCTTCGCCAAGGACGACTCCCACGCCGAGGACATCGTGAAGCTCGTGCGCGAGGAATTCGGCAAGGGGAACGACTTCGCACAGAAGATCACCTATCGCACCACCGGCGCCGATCCGAAGGACCTCATCAAAGCCTTTCGCGTCTCGCCATTACCCCGCATCGCTGTCACCGTGGACATGATCGCCACCGGCACCGACATCAAGCCGGTCGAAATCGTCCTCTTCATGCGTGCCGTCAAGTCCCGCACCTTCTTCGAGCAGATGAAGGGCCGCGGCGTCCGCGTCATCAAGGCCGACGACCTCCAGAGCGTCACGCCGGACGCTGTGAGCAAGGACCACTTTGTCATCGTCGATGCCGTTGGCGTCTGCGAGCAGGACAAAACCGACGCGAGGCCGATGGAAAAGAAGCCAAGCGTGGCCTTCGACAAGCTGCTCCAAGCCGTGGCCCTTGGCAATACCGATGAAGACGTGTTCACCAGCATTGCCGGCCGGCTCGCCCGTATGGAGCACCGCATCACCAAGGCAGACGGTCAGGCCATCGTGAAGGCGAGCGGAGGCCACTCGCTCAAGGATCTGAGCCGTAGATTGATCGAAGCGGTCAATCCCGATCGGCAAGATGAGCGAGCCAGGCAACAGTTCGGCACGGACAAGCCGACCGAGAAGCAGATTCAACAGGCAGCGACCACGATTCTTCAAGAGGCTGCGAGGCCATTCCAAGACCCGAAGCTCCGGGAACTCCTCATCGACATCAAGAAGAAGAACGAACTCACCATCGACCACGTGAGCCAAGATCAGGTCATCGAAGCAGGCTTCAGCGCCGATGCGCTTGAGCGCGCCCGCACCCTCGTGCAGTCGTTCGAAGCGTTCATCCAGAAGCACAAGGACGAAATCACCGCCTTGCAGATTCTCTACACGATACCTGCGCGTCAGCGAGTGACGCAGGCAGGCAAGCGCCTGACCTTTGAACACATCAAAGAACTGGCCGATGCCATCGAAAAGCCGCCGTATCTCTGGAACGAATCCCAACTCTGGCAGGCCTACGCGGCGCTGGAGAAGTCGAAGGTCAAAGGCGCCAGCAGCAAGCGCATCCTGACGGATCTCGTGTCCCTCGTCCGCTTCGCCATTCACCAAGACAATGAACTGGTTCCGTTCCCCGAACGGGTCAACGCCAACTTCAACTCCTGGCTCGCACAAACCATCCGTCATTCCCGCGAAAGCGGGAATCCAGAGCCGTTTAACGCCGAACAAATGAGATGGCTCGACATGATCCGCGATCACGTCGCGGCCAATCTCGGCATTGAGAAGGACGACT
>NZ_JBLYIG010000187.1:0-6668 GCF_049222245.1 Nitrospira sp. BLG_2
GCCCGTGCCGCCTTCACAACTCCTTCCACCATATGCTCCGTGAGAAATGGACGAACGGCATCATGCACCAACACCACATCGACATCATCATGGACGGCCTCAAGCGCATGCCTGACGGAATCTTGCCGTTCATGTCCTCCCGGCACCACTTTCGTCACCTTGGTAAAGCGATGCTTCGCCACGATTTCTTTGAGGCAGTAGTCCATCTCTTTCTGGGGAACCGCCAGAATGACTTCCTCGATAACGGGAGACGCTTGAAGCACGCGAAGCGAATGGAGAATGAGAGCTTGACCGCCAAGCGCGAGAAATTGTTTGGGCACTGAGCCGCCCATGCGAAGGCCCCGTCCGGCGGCAGGGACGAGAGCCACGGTGTGGTTATTCACGACTGAAGTCTAAGTTGCCCATTCTCATGGCGGAATGGGTATGAACACACGTTACGTGCGCATCTCGGCACAACACCTCAAACTTGCGTGTCTTAGCAAACCCTCATGGACGAAGCGTCAGGTAAATCGTCCGTCCCTGGCGTTTCAATAAAAGCAAGACCGCTTGATCTTTAGGCAACTTGCCGGCAATCCGCTCAAAAACCTTCACCGACGTCACAGCCTGGCGATTCACTTCGAGGATGATATCGCCCTCGCGGACACCCACTTCCTCGGCCGCAGTACCGGGCCTTACCCGAACGATCACTACGCCACGCTCGCTTGACTTCAATCCATACCGGCTCGCCAACTCTTGGGTCAAGTCGCGGACATCAAGGCTGGAGAGCACACCCGTCGGCGAGGCTGATTCACCTCCCTCGTCTTCGCCGTTTTGCGACATCGACTTGGGCTGTTCAACGATCGTGAGGTCGACCGTCCTCGGTTTTTTATCGCGAATGAACTTGATAGCGACTTTTTTTCCGACCGGCGTTTGAGCCACTGCATTGCGCAAGTGAGTCGGTGAATCCATGGGTTTGCCGTCATACTCGATGATGACGTCGGCCCGTTCGAACCCGGCTTTTTTTGCCGGGCTGTCATCCATGACATCGCTGACAAGCACACCCTTTGTCTCCGTAATACCGAATTGGGATGCCAATTCCGGCGTCAACTCCTGGATAGATACTCCAAGCCAGCCACGAACGACCTTTCCCGTTTGTACGAGCTGCCCCATGATCGACTGCGCCATATTACTGGGAACGGCAAAGCCGATCCCCATGTTCCCGCCGCTCTGACTGAATATCGCGGTATTGATTCCCACCAGCTCTCCTCGCACATTGACCAAGGGTCCACCGGAATTGCCCGGGTTGATGGCCGCATCCGTCTGGATGAAATCTTCGTACTCGGCAATGCCTGCGGCCCGCCCAAGTGCGCTGACGATCCCCAAGGTGACGGTCTGTGTCACCCCGAACGGATTGCCAACAGCCAGGCCGAACTCCCCGACTTCCAGTTTATCTGAATCGGCCCACGCTACGGTCGGAAGCCCCGTCGCATCAATCTTCACGACCGCCACATCGGTCTTCGGATCGGTGCCGATCAGCTTCGCCTTAAACTCGCGCTTGTCAGAGAGAGTCACGCGAATTTCGTCCGCCTTCCCGACCACATGGTTGTTCGTGATGATGAGTCCATTGGTCTCGACAATCACGCCGGACCCCAGCCCTCGTTCTTTCCTTTCCTTGGGGTGCTCGAACTTCCGGAAAAACTCGTCGCCGAAAAACTTCCTGAACAATGGATCATCAAACGGGGTTGCGCCGGAACCTTCCGAACGCCCACTCTTCGTCGCGTAGATATTCACTACCGCCGGTTTCACCGACTTTGCAATGTCCACGAATGTTTGATTGCTCCCGCCCAGCATGGGCTGGGGGGCGGTCGATACGGGCCGGGCGATAGGAGGGGGCGGTGCCACTGCGGACGAATCAGGATCTGCATGGCCCGTAGGCAACCAGCCGAGGTCAGACGCAACGACAAACCCTATGATGATTCCCGTCGTCAACAACGTTGCGGCAAGAAGCCACTTCCTGGTGCCCTGAGACGGTTTGCGATTAAAATCCACTTGATTCATGGTATCGATTCGCTCTTCTCATCACCGATGCGTGAGAGCTCATTGCACCTCGCCGCGGTAAATCGCCATGATGGTTTGGAGGAACTTGATAGCCTCCGCCTTCGGACGCTGGAATGAGTTCCGGCCGATGATGGAACCGAAACCTCCCCCGTCGCGAATGGCTCTGGCTTCCTCGAATATATTCTTGTCTTCACTCTTTGCGCCGCCGGAAAAGATGACGATCCGGCGGCCGTCGAACGTGCTCTGCACAACATGTTTCACCCGTTCCGCCAACGTCTTGATGGGAATCTGTTCGGCATCGTAGACCTTTTTTGCCGCCGACTGTTCGAGATGCGCGCTTGGGAGTTTGACCTTGATGATATGGGCGCCGAGTTGAGCCGCAATCTGCGCCGCATACGCCACCACGTCAATCGCGGTCTCACCCTCTTTGCTCAAGGCCGATCCACGGGGATAGGACCAGACCACGACTGCGAGACCGCTATCTTTTGCTTCTTCCGCAATGGCCCTCAGTTGTTGATACATGGCATTGCAATGGGCGGAACCGGGATAGATCGTGAACCCAACGGCCGAACAACCCAACCGAAGAGCATCCTTCACACTGCCGGTCACGGACGGCAGCGGATCCTTCTCATCATGCAGCACGTCGTGATTGTTGAGCTTGAGAACGAGGGGAATCTGGCCCGCGAACTCGCTTGCCCCGGCTTCCAGAAACCCCAGTGGTGCGGCATAGGCGTTACACCCGGCCTCGATCGCGAGCTGGAAGTGGTAGTGAGGGTTGTACCCAGGTGGGTTCGGCGCAAAACTCCGAGCGGGACCATGCTCGAACCCTTGATCAACCGGCAAAATGACCAGTTTGCCGGTCCCGGCCAACTTGCCGGACCGCAGCAAACGAGCGATGTTGGTCTTAGTCCCTGCATTGTCGCTGCCATACCAACTCAGAATTTCTTGAACCCGGTCCCCCATACATTCCTCCCCACAACATCACAGTACCACATCAATGGGTACCTAGGCGTTCCCCTGAATGTACGCTTCAGCTTGTTCGACATCTTGCGGACTTCCGATCAGCAACGGCACGCGCTGGTGCAGTTTTTTGGGCTCCACTTCCAAAATTCTCGATGTCCCCGTCGAGGCTTTCCCGCCGGCCTGCTCGACGACAAATGCCAACGGATTCGCCTCGTAAAGCAGCCGCAGTTTCCCTTCAGGTTTATCGACTTCCCCGGGATAAAGAAAGATTCCGCCTCCAAGCAACAGGCGGTGCACGTCGGCCACGAGACAACCCGAATACCTGCTGCTGTACGGACGACCTGTCGTCTTGTCGTTGACTTTGAGTGAATCCACATACTTCTTCGTTCCCTCGGACCACTTGTGGTAGTTCCCTTCGTTCGCAGCGTAGACTTTTCCCTTTTGCGGAATTCTCATCCGCTCGTGCGACAGGAGATATTCTCCGATGCCGGGTTCGAGCGTAAATCCATATACCCCTTGTCCAACGGTGTACACCAGCATGGTACTTGAACCGTACAAGACATACCCGGCCGCGACTTGTTCAGTCCCTCGGCGCAACAATTCCTCTTCGGTGGGCAACCGATCGGCCCGGTCATACTTGAGAACGGAAAAGATGGCCCCGAGCGGCATATTGTTGTCCGTATTGGAGGAGCCATCGAGCGGATCGAACAGCAACATGTATTTACCGTGCGGCCAATTGCCCGGTATCGAGATCGGTTTTTCCATTTCTTCGGAAGCCAAGGCGCAGACATACCCGCTGTGTTGAAAGACTTTGACGAAGTCGTCGTTCGCGATGGCATCCAACTTCTTGACCGTTTCTCCCTGCACATTCGTGTCGCCGGTCGTTCCAAGAATGTTGATCAGTCCGGCGCGCCGAAGATCTTGCGAAATGAGCTTGCCGACCAGACCAATCTGAGTCAACAAACCGGAGAATTCTCCCGTCGCATCTTGATGCGAGGCCTGACTCTGAATGATAAAGCGGCTTAACGTAAGGGGAAATTCTCTCATGACGATGCCCAGTATAACGGGTTTGATCCGTGCGAACAATAATGTCTGTTCAATACCTTTGCTCGGCGGAACCGATTCCAACCATGCCGTCGACCAGATCTGCGACGATCGAGCCAAGCACGACCTTCGCTTTCATCCGAACAGGGATCCTCCGTTCATCATTCGTGATCCAAACACGGATGTTGCCCTGATTCATAAACAGCCCATGGAACGGCATGATCACAAGAACCCGGACGGTCTCGCTCTTTCCCCATGCCCCTTCAATCATCTCGATAGCTTCGACGCGAACCTCGACCGGCCGATTTTTCTTGTCATGGTATACGTTCATTTTCAACGAGGCTCCGGGGCTCGTCGGCAACACCGTGCGCGTATAGTACAAGCATGAAATGATATCGTGTGTCCCGGCCGGGATGGGGAGCGACTCCGTCGTTCCTCCTCTGACGGCCGTTACCATGCCCTCTTTCTGATGGAAGACATATTCGATGTCTTCTTTCTTTTTGCCTTCGCGCCGTCGGAACATCATATGTTCCGGAGTCAAGGTATCCAAATCCAGTTCCGATTCTACACGATTGTCGACAGGGAAAAACTTGGTGAGAACCGGTGTTGATTGCGCGGTTCCCACCAACCTCGCGACGGCTTGATCCTTTCGCCCGTCCATTCGGGCTACTTCCATCACCGCGACCACTGCCGTAAAATTGAGCCAGGAGACCTCGTACATCAGCCGTTCCCCAGCCTGGAACGGACGCTTTGCCTCCCCTAGAGGTTCCGCTTCAGTGGAGCCGATACAGTATGGTGACAGAACAACCCCGGCGACCAGGACGGCATACCGGCACATCTTGGTAACACTGAGGCTGGGGACCAAGAAAGGCCGGGCAAGCGCGGATGTCAGCACCCGAGCGCCTGCCTCGCCTCCGTGAGTTCATCCTCGATGAGCGCTCGAATGATGTTGAGTTGTGCGGAGGACATTGCTTCAAATCTCAAGACTAAGGCCGGTTGGGTATTGGAAGCTCTGATAAGCCCCCATCCTCCGTCGAATACCGCACGGACGCCGTCGATCGTGATGAGGTTTTGGAGCACCAGTTTCCTCGGTCCGAGACCCAGTTTGGCATTCAAGTACCCAGTGAATCTCTGGCGAATCCGCTCAACGACAGCGAACTTCACAGTATCAGGGAGATCCACTCGTATCTCGGGTGTGACGACCGAACGAGGCAGATCCGACACTAAAGCCGAAAGCGGCTGTCGGTTCTTCGCCAAAATTTCCACGAGCCGGCACGACGCATAGACTGCGTCGTCGTACCCGAAATACCGATCCGCAAAAAACATGTGCCCGGACATTTCACCGGCCAATACCGCCGCCTCTTCCTTCATTTTCGCCTTCATCAGCGAATGACCGGTCTTCAACATGATGGCGCGTCCGCCACGCTTGGCTATGTCATCGTAGAGACTCTGCGATGCCTTCACTTCAGAAATGATGGTGCTGCCAGGTTTCACCGCCAGGATGTCGCGCGAGTAAAGGACCAGCAGCCGGTCCCCCCACAGCACATGACCCTGCTCATCTACGGCCCCGATTCGGTCCGCATCCCCGTCATACCCGATTCCCACATCGGCTCCATGCTCCTTCACCGCTTGCATGAGATCGGACAGGTTCTCAAGGACCGTGGGATCCGGATGATGATTGGGAAAGCGTCCGTCCAGATCGCAATAGAGCCCCGTTACTTTACATCCCAACAACTCAAGCGCTTGTTTGGCGACAAGGGAGGCCGCGCCGTTCCCGCTGTCGATCACCACATGCAACCGGGTCGCTTGGACATGAGAGAAGTTTTGCTGAATGTAAGCCAGATAGTCGGGAATAATCGGATGCTCGGAGAACTGTCCTCTCCCCGAGACGAACGCTCCTTTTTCCATCACTCTTCGAAGTTCCTGAATCTCTTCTCCATGAATGGCGGCTTTTCCGATACAGATCTTGAACCCATTATATTCTGCCGCGTTGTGGCTCCCGGTAATCATGATGCCGCCGCCGACGGGCAGAGTGAATAATGAGAAGTACACCAAGGGTGAGGGGCAAATTCCGATGTCGATGACATCGAGCCCGCCGGCAAGCAACCCCTTCAGAAGCGCCTTATGGAGGGCTGGAGAACTCAACCGGCCATCGCGCCCCACGCTGATCGTGTTCACTCCACGTGTACTCACATAGGTGGAATAGGCTCGGCCTAACCGTTCCGCCAGATCCTCGGTCAATTCACTGCCGACAATTCCCCGCAGATCATATTCTCGAAACAAACCCACGAGTCCTCCTCTGCACTAAGCCGATTAACAGGTTGCTATCCGACCGTAGTCATCCTTGAACCGCACGATATCATCCTCGCCAAGATAAGGCCCATTCTGCACTTCGATGATGTGCACTGTCTCTTGCCCAGGATTTTCCAATCGATGCGTGGTCTTCACCGGAATAGCCGTACTTTCTCCGACCTGCAGATCGAAGACTTCTTGATCTCTTGTGACGCGAGCCGTACCGCCGATCACCACCCAATGTTCGCTGCGTTGATGATGCATCTGGAGCGAAAGCCTCCCGCCTGGATTCACGGTGACGCGTTTCACTTTGAATCCGGGGCCTTCCTCCA
>NZ_JBLYIG010000188.1:0-3101 GCF_049222245.1 Nitrospira sp. BLG_2
ACACGGTCAACCCTTCCACCGGCATGAATGCGATCGGCGGCAAGAACATCGCGTGCGTATCCTTCGCCGTGATCGTGATCGTTCTCGTGAATGCATCGCCGACCTTCAGCCCGTCCAGCGCGCGATCGAATCGTTGCGCCATCTCGAGATGACTGGTGGCCAGAAAAACGGCCGCCCCTTCGGCGCCTGCCGGAACACGGACCGAAAACGCCCTGGACGGTGACCAGACCGTGACCGGTTTCGAAGCCAACCCCGGATGCAGCAGAATCGGGAGACGGGGAACCGTAAACTTCTTCGGTTCCATGGGCGTTATTCGGTAGGTGCGGGTCAATCCAAACCATGTCGTTCCATCGATCTGCTCCGTCAAATGCGCGGACTGCTCATCGGGGACCGTGACCAGGGCCCCAGGGATGTCGAGCGGAGGATACTCCGGCGCGCCGGTAAACCAAGTGGTGACCAGCACCTCGACGATCAACTTGACCGGCTGGCCCACGACGATCGTACCGGCCGGTTCCAGATGCGCCCGCGCCATCACCCGCGGGCCCTCTTCGCCGAAGACGACGTTGGAGACCGAAACCAGTGCGGCCATGGCAAGAATGACCAAACGCTTCGTCATGTGCCTCGAGGAGGTCGTTTCGTTTTTTCCGCTTGCACACGGAATTTCTCGCGCAGAAACTCCGCCGGAGAGACATTCAAATTGCGCATCCAGAGTTCCGCCACCTGCGCCGGCTTTATTTTGAGTTGCGGAACTTGCCCCGCCTTGCCTTTTTGGCCCTTCTTGTCGAACGTGATGTCGTCCGGATCGAGATTCGGGTCCGCTTCTCCTTCTTGATCGTCGTGAGGCTTCTTGGGAATCAACGCCGCGACCAGCTTTCGATTTGCCTTCGCTTCCGGAAATGCTCCTTGTAGCGTAAGCGCATGATCGTATGCTCCTACTGCGGTGGGATACTCCTTCATCCGCGCGTAGCAATTCCCCATCAGAAAATACGCCTCCGCCGTGTTCAATCGAGCAAACTGGGCCAAAGCCGACGCATAGTCGCGGTTCCGATAATGGGCCAACCCTTTCCACATGGGATCGGCAAACCGTTCAGCCGCGGCGGCGTAGTCTTCCCGTTCGAAATACCGGCGGCCTTGCTGATCCCGCGTCAGGAAGAGATCCATCACGAAGGACGTGCTTTTCTCATAGGCGCGATCGAACATGCCGGGCGGCTCGGCCATGGCTGGTTCAGCCATGCCCCACAACGAGACGAGGATGAGTATGGCCGACCATCTGACGGTCCAGCCGCGCCGAAACCACAAGGCCGCCAGGATGGCCAAAGGAAATGTGCCGTAGTACCCGAACTCCTTCCATCGCACCTCCGCGGTCCGCTCGTTCACGACCTGAAGATGGTGCAGCGCGCGTCGCTGGACCCATTCCACGTCGGATTCGTCCACGGTCACGCTCGCCACTGGTACGTCGGCCTCATCACTCAAGCGAGTGAAACTGCCGCGATCAAGATACGCGCGCAATGGGACGCCGTGAGAATCGAGGGCCACCCGGCCGCTCTTCGTTTTCAGCGGTCCGCCTTCGGATGTTCCTACGGCCAGGACCAACACCTGATCGCGCGATCGACGATGGTGATCGGCAAACGCCGGAACATGCTGCGCTTCGAATCCATCCGTGATGAAGAGGATCGTCCCGCCGGCCGACTCCTTTCCCAACAGATGAGATGCCATGTTCAGCGCGGCTTCGGCATTTCTTCCCGGCACCGGCATGAGGGTTGTATCCAGAGCGGCGAGAAGAATGTCCAGCAGTTCTGGATCTTCCGCCGGTGGAAGCACGAGATGCGCCGTGCCGGCGTAGACGACCAGGCCGGTGCGGGACCCGGCTCGCAGCAACGCCAGATCACGGACCTTTTGCTTCGCCCGCTCCAACCTCGTCGGTGGAACGTCCAACGCGTCCATGGTGCGTGACAAGTCGAGCGCCACCACCATCGGAGCGTTGTCTTCCGTAAACGGCGGCGGCTCCCGTTCCCACGTCGGCCCAGCCGCCAGGATGCCGCCCATGGCCAGAGCCACGGCGGTCGAATGAATCGGCCGCCATCGCCGGGTTCCCGTGCCGCCTATCATCAGATGGTCCAGGAGGTGCGGAGCGATGACGTCGGCCCACTGTTGACGCGTGTCGGTGTATTGGCGCCAGATCCACATCAAGACCACGGCCGCCGGAATACAGAGCAACCACCAGGGTCGGAGGAAATGAAACGCGGACAAGTCCATCCTTATCCCGATTCCTGACGCGGCCACGTTCGATGGCTCGCCGTTGGAATGCGGCTCATCGTTCGACTCATCGTCCATACCATCATGGCGAGGTGATAGCCGAGCAACAGGATGATGCTCGCCCCGAGCGGATAGTAAAAGAGCGAACGTTTCGGCCTGTAGACGGAGCGCGTCACCTTTTCGGGAGTGCTTTCATCGATCGTCCGATAGATGCTTTCCAGGCCAGTCCGATCCTGCCCTTGAAACGAGCGGCCGCCCGTCACCGAGGCGATGCGCTTGAGGGCGCTAAGATCCACCCGCTGTTCCCCGCTCGCTTTCGGATCGCCGATGCCGATGGCATGGATGGTGATCCCCTGTTGCTTCGCAATCTCGGCGGCCTTGTCGGGAGGCAGTTTACTGGCGGTATCGTTTCCGTCCGTGAGCAAGACAAGCAATCGTTCCTTGGTCTTCGAGCGTTCGGTCATCTTGATCGCGACGCCGATCGCGTCTCCGATGCTGGTCTGCGGTCCCGCCATGCCGATCTGCACTTCCTCCAGCAGCAGTCGCACACTCTCGTGATCCATGGTGAGCGGGGCTTGTGGAAACGCCGCCTGACCGAACACGATCAATCCGATCCGATCGCCCTTCCGGCGGGTGATGAACTCGTCGACCACTTGTTTGACCGCCGCCAAGCGATCCATGCGACGGCCGGCCGCATCCAGGAAATCGCGCGCGTCCATCGATTGGGAGAGATCCACGGCCAGCATCAAATCCCGCGCCGATTCGACTCGTTCGATCGGAGGCTCGATCCATTGGGGATCGGCCGTCGCCGTGACGAGCAGCGTCCAGACGACGGGCGCCAGCAC
>NZ_JBLYIG010000189.1:0-2247 GCF_049222245.1 Nitrospira sp. BLG_2
ATTCCATGACGGAATGAGAGAAGACGTCGGATTTGCCGAGCGCGAGTTTCAATCCGGATTGATGATTTTGGGTGGACGGCGAGGTTCGTCCGGGAGATCCGGGAGAGGGCGGCGGTCGACGGTCTAGCTGTTAAGGATGGTCGTGACTAAACTGATGATTAGCGCACCGCCGACGGCGGGCCAGAATCCGGAGACAGTGAACCCTTTCAACAGGAACGCCGTGAATGGCAACAGTAGCGCGTTCAAAACCACGAGGAAGAGTCCGAGCGTAAAGACGATCAACGGCAAGGTGAGCAGAAAGAGAATAGGCCGAAGGATCACGTTTAGGAAGGTGAGAACCAGGACCGCTGCAATACCGGTAGCCAGGCTGTCGGCCTCCAGGCCGGGGACAATCGAGATTGCCAGGAATACCGCAATCCCGGTGATGAGGACACGCGTGAGTGCACGGCGCACCCCTCCGTGGAACGGTGATTCGCGCACGGCCCTTTCAAAACGAATCGTCGGCATCGGCTATTGAGGTGGTGACGCAGTCATTACGGGTGAATAATGAACGACTGTCGCGGACACCTTCTTGGTCTTGTCGTCTTTCGACGCCTCAATAATGACACGGTCGCCCACGACCGGTGGATCGTTCGATTTTGGGTTGCTTTTGTTTTTGAACTTCACTTGTTTATTGAGCAGGACTGATACAATCGACCCCTTGGACGTCTTGACTTCGATGTGTTTCGTGTCGATGACCATCACGATGCCAAGCACGTGAAAATCAGCGCCGGCAGCCATGGTGGTGATCGACAAAAGCGAGAGAAGGAGAACCGCGAAGCCTGGTCTCAAGGCATCAGAGTGCGTTCGCATAAAGACATCGAGGGAGTGGCGTCCCCGTGTTTGTCCACGTGCGGCCGGCCAGCATATCACGACTTCACTATACAAATTCTTCAGCGTGATTGCCATCGGGTCATTGCGCGAGACCGAGCCGCCGAACATTCGAGAAACGAGCGATCAAGATGATCAATATGGGCAAGTGCATCACCATGCCGCTCATTCCCATGAACGATTCGCCGATCCAGAAAGTCATGCCGAGGTTAAAAGCCAAGACTCCATAGTACAGGCCGACACCGAGCAACAGCCGTTGTGTAACAGGCGGAGACGGTGAGAGGGAAGGGAGCCGCCGGTCCAACGGGAAATAAATCGTGAGCGAAAGCAGTCCGACCACGGCCCAGCCTATATAGTTCGCGAGCGGGACACCAAAATGCCAACCCGGGTCGGGATAGTAATAGATCTTGCCCAAGAACCAACGGTCGCCACGGAGGGCCACCGGATCGATCACCATATCGATAAAGGAAAAAAGAAACGCAGTCAGCGCGAAGACGGTCCAACTCGTGCGGGTTTCCACGTCGAATTGCAACGGCCTGAGGGAGCCACGCTCGACGCTCGGAGAGGAATCAAACGGCAGTAATAATGCGAGCGCCACACAGTAGGAAGCGAAGAGGAGGAAACTGAAGGAAATGGAATCCATGAATGGAACGTTGGAGAAATAGAGCTCCTGACCGACCGTCGAGCCGTTGTAGAAGTACCAGCCGAACGGAATGCCGGTCCGAGTGGACGAAAATTCGCAGGCAAACGCGGTCGCCCAGCTGATCAGCCAGAAGCGCCAGGTTCGTGGCCAGCCGAGCAATTGGACGGCGGAGAAGAGAAACGCGGCAAGAAAAATGAACACATAGGGGCGGAGAATGATCGTCTTGATAAAGAGATCGAAGATGTCCATCACCTGTTGAGTCGTGAGTCTCAGCGTGAATAACGAAGAGCTAAGCACTCATGGTTGATAACCGGACCTGAAGGCTCTCATGCGTACTTATGGTCGCGAAACCACCGCACGGCTTTCTCCAGCGCCACTTCGGGGGGATTTTGTGGTAGGCCGAGTTCTCGGATCGCCTTGCTGCAATCATAGTGCATCTTATACTTGGCCATCTTCACGCCTTCCAGCGGAATGCGAGGGGGATGGCCCGTAAAATTAGCGAACCAGTGATTGAGATAGGCGAAGGGTAACACGGCGGCCCGTGGCAATTTAAGCGCGGGAGCCTTGAGCCCTGTCAACGTACTGAGAATTTCAAATACTTCACGAAGCGACAGGTTTCTTGAACCGAGGATATACCGCTCACCCTGTCGGCCTTTCTCCATGGCGAGCAGATGGCCGGTGGCCACGTCATCCACATCGATGATGTTCATGCCGGTTTCAATGTAGGCCGACAT
>NZ_JBLYIG010000190.1:0-7217 GCF_049222245.1 Nitrospira sp. BLG_2
GCCGCGTAACAGATCCTCCACGTAACGGGCCAGCTGATCGGAGTTCTGCACGGCCCCGCCTTGGATGGCCGCTTCCAACCCGGAGGAAAACGCGTAGCCACCGGACGGGAAGAATGTGTCGATGAACCGGAGCCCTTCCAGTAATGCGGGCGTATTCATATCGCGTACATGAGAATAAACGGACGGCCGGCTACTTTCACGATCACTCGTACGCGTAGCCGAACCGGCCGTTCAGTTCGTTAGAATAATTGGTACCGCTGCGCCAGCGGCAGCACAATCGCCGGCTCGCAGATGAGCGGCACACCGTCCGCGGTCACAATGTACGTCTCAGGATGCACTTCCACTTTTGGGAGCGCGTCGTTCAACTTCAGATCGCGCTTCTTCACGCTGCGGCAATTCTTTACTGCCGCGATACGCCTCTGCAAACCAAGCCGCTTGGGGATCTCGTGGTCCAAGGCCGCCTGCGATACGAAGGTAAAACTGGTGCTGGACAATGCGCGGCCGAATGCGCCGAACATCGGCCGACTGATCGTCGGCTCCGGAGTCGGGATCGACGCGTTGGGATCACCCATTTGCGCCTGAGCGATGAAACCGCTCTTCAACACCATTTCGGGCTTGACACCGAAGAATTCCGGCCTCCAGATCACGAGATCGGCGATCTTGCCGACCTCCACCGACCCGACCTCATGGGCGATGCCATGCGTGATGGCCGGATTGATCGTATACTTGGCCACGTAGCGCCGGGCCCGGAAGTTATCGTTCTGACCGGAATCCTTTCCGCTCGTGGGCTTGAGATGCCCACGCTGTACTTTCATCTTATGGGCGGTCTGCCACGTGCGCGTGATGACTTCTCCGATTCGGCCCATGGCTTGCGAGTCCGACGACATCATGCTGATCGCGCCCATATCATGCAGAATGTCTTCGGCCGCAATGGTCTCGCGTCGGATGCGGGATTCCGCGAACGCGAGGTCTTCGGGACTCCGCGGGTTCAGATGGTGAACCACCAGCAACATGTCGAGGTGCTCATCAATCGTGTTGACGGTAAACGGCCTCGTGGGGTTGGTCGAGGACGGCATCACGCTGGGCTCTCCGCAAATCTCGATGATGTCCGGCGCGTGACCGCCGCCCGCGCCCTCCGTATGGTAGGTATGGATCGCTCTCCCCTTGATGGCCTTGATGGTATCCTCGAGATAACCGGCCTCATTGAGTGTGTCCGTATGGATTGTCACCTGCACATCGTAACGATCCGCCACGCTCAAGCAGGTGTCGATCGCAGCCGGCGTGGTGCCCCAGTCTTCATGCAGCTTCAACCCGATGGCGCCCGCCTCGATCTGTTCATTCAACCCTTCAGGCCGCGAGGCGTTGCCCTTTCCCGTATACCCGAGATTGATGGGAATCCCCTCCGATGCTTCCAGCATGCGATGAATATTCCATGGCCCCGGCGTGCAGGTCGTCGCATAGGTTCCCTGAGCAGGCCCGGTTCCGCCGCCGATCATCGTGGTTATGCCAGTAGACAGCGCTTCCCAGCATTGTTGCGGACAGATGAAGTGAATATGCGAATCGATCCCGCCGGCCGTGATGATACGGCCTTCTCCGGCGATCACTTCCGTTCCTGGGCCGATCTCCATGCCTGGCGTGACATTCGGCATCAGGTCGGAATTGCCCGCCGAACCGATCCCGACGATGCGGCCGTCCTTGATGCCGATGTCCGCCTTGATGACCCCGGTGTAGTCAAGGATGAGCGCATTAGTAATAACGGTATCCAGCTGACCACTGGCGCTGGTAGCCCGGGCCGACTGCCCCATCCCGTCACGAATGGTCTTGCCGCCGCCGAACACCACTTCATCTCCCTGAGTGATCCGATCTTCTTCGACTTCGATGATGAGTTCCGTGTCGGCAAGCCGAACACGATCGCCGACGGTGGGACCGTACTGAGATGCGTATTGTTTGCGTGGAATTTTCACCGGGCGCCTCCTTTTCCGAATCCGCGATCAGCAGCGAGGGATACCGCCTTGGCTTTGACCTTCGGATCATCCAATAATCCATCCGTCAATCCGTTGATACCTATGGCAAGTCGGTTACCGGCAAAGGCCACGAGCGGCACCTTTTTTTCTTCTCCCGGCTCAAACCGCACCGCCGCCCCGGCTGGAATGGCCAGCCGGAACCCGAATGCCGGTTCACGCTCAAACTTGAGCGCGCGATTGGTTTCAAAGAAGTGGCAGTGGGACCCGACCTGGATTGGTCGATCACCTACATTCTTGACCGTCATCTCTTTCGTCTCCCGCCCCTTGAAGACTTCGATATCACCGGACGCAGCCATAATCTCGCCGGGTTTGATCGGAGCGGACAGCTCGGCTTTGACCGCGGCGGCTAAGGCCTCTTTTGATCTCTGTGACGACTCTTGTTTTTTCTTCTTTCCTCCTCCTGCCCCACTGACCTTCGTGATCAACGATTCATTCCACGCATACGCGATTCCATGTTGCCCCGCGTTTCCCAATAACGATGCTGCTCCGATTCCTGCCGCAACCCGTCCGCTCCGCGCGAAAAATTCTCGCCTGGAAGGTCCGGTCTTGGAAGCATCCTCTCCTCCTTTGGCATCTTTTGAATCCTGTGGCTCTTTCGCTTTCATGTTCTCTCACTCCTTTTCTTCGTAAAGCTGCGAACGCAGAATCCTCGATACACTGGTGCGTAAGAAGCCATCCCCTGCATCCCACTGTCGGCCTTCTCCATTCGGCAGCACAGCATGCCATGGCTATTGGATCGGATTGTGGACCGTCACGAGCTTTGTCCCATCGGGAAAGGTTCCTTCGACTTGAAAATCAGGGATCATCTCCGGCACACCAGGCATCACGTCTTTGCGCGAGAGCAACTGGGTTCCATAGGTCATCAGCTCCGCCACGGACTTCCCATCTCGAATACCCTCCATAACTGCCGATGCCAGGTATGCGACAGCCTCCGGATGATTGAGCTTAAGGCCGCGCTTCTTGCGATCGGCTGCGAGTAGCGCCGCGAGATACACCATCAGTTTGTCCTGCTCTCGTGGAATCAAACGCATGAGAGCCCTCCTTTCTTAGGAAGATTGATATTGGTTTGCAGGCGAGACAGGCTGAGCATCGCCGTCGTGCCTGAATGGGCGCCGAGCGAATATCGAGCGATCCACCCGACGCTGGAATACTACAGGGCCATACTCGGACGAGAGGCGCCACTAGGAAGTTCAGCAGTATCACTTAGAGGCAGAGTATTCGAACTATGGTAGGCAGAGTTTGACTCACTCATAACGGAGGGATCGGCATGAATGACTATTTGAAAAAGCGGTGGACAAGGGGTGTACTTGCGGGAGTCATGACGGCACTGATGGCTGGACTGGGATCCGCGCTGCCCAGTGCGTATGCTGCCGGCGAGATCAAGATCGATGAGGACAAGTGGATTTCCGTCGGCATCGGCATCCGGCTCGTTTTTGACGCAATTGAAAACCAAACCGGGCCGCCACCGGCTTCCGGCACTACGCCGGGAACTCATTACAGCAACAATTTCCGCATCCCCCACCAGCGTTTGTACATCAATGGACAAATCCACAAGTATGTGAAGTTCACCTTCAACACCGAATGCACGTGCGGGAGACAAGGCACCACCGGGCAGAACAATCTAAGTTTTGGAAGCAACTCCAGCATTATTTTGCTGGATGCGATCGGGAAATTCGAGTTCAACGAGAAGATCAACCTTTGGGTGGGACGCACCTTGGTCCCGAATGAGCGCGCTGAGCTGGCGGGACCGTTTAATCATGCGACCTTCGAATTTTTCCGAACCCCGTTCTTTCCCGCAGACTTCAGCGAAAATACCCCTGGGTCAGCCGGGAACAATGGTCCCGCTGGTAGCGCCGGCCTCTATGGCCGTGACAACGGCGCGGTCTTCTACGGCAAAATTCATCCCTTCGGCACGCATTTCCAGTATACGGCGTCGGTCTTCACGGGCCTCCGAGGCGGACCGAACGACACCGGCAGTTTGATGTACGCCGGACGTCTGCAGTGGAATCTGCTCAACGACGAAGAAAACACAGGTTACTATACGAGAGAAACCTATTTCGGAACCGCCGGAGACATCCTTGCCATTGCTGGCAACGTGCAACACCAGAAGGATGGCGCCGGATCCATTACTCTGGGGAGGAGCGACTTTACCGGTCTTTCCGTCGATCTCCTGTTTGAAAAGCCGCTCCCCAACAACATGGGCGTCTTCACCTTTAACGGTGAATTCAAACGGTTCTTCGCCAATTATGGTGCCGCCGCTGCAGCAAACCCGATAGGAGATTGCTTCTGCATATTCAACGGTCACTCGTGGACGGTTTTAGGTTTGTACCTGATCCCACATGAGATCGGCATCGGACGGTTCCAACCCTATGTGCGGTACACCAGCGTCGATCCCCTGTATAGCGACCGGCGCGCGGAATGGGAAACCGGTATCAATTACGTCATCGACGGCTTTGATGCACGTGTGTCCGTCTACTATCGATACGGCGATTTAAATACCAAGGGCACCAACAACTTTGGGCCGAATGTGGTCGGAGATAAGGTCGATTCGTTCCACGTGGCCTTGCAGCTGCAATACTAATAAACCTATATAAGCGGGCAAGAGCTCATCGGAGCGTCTACTTTTCTGACGTCATTCCCAAGAACATTGCCGTCGATATTTCGTCATGTGACGAACTGACGACAGGTCCACTTCGTCATTCTCATGTATCCTCTTTCTCTACTAACTGGAAATTCATCATAATCATTTGCATATCATATGGTTGGAATATCATCCTTGTTTAAAACTGACTGGAACAATCATTGCTTTTCTGCAAAACTAACATGCGATTGGAATGGATCGGCATAATTTCGATACAGGCACCGTGGAGGGTTGTCTCATGAATCGTCGTAACTGGATCGGAACAGTCTTGCTCCTCGTGTTGGTACTATCCACGGGCATTGGGCTGGTCGCCTGGAAATACGAATCCATTCAAAACTCCGCCGCGGCCTCTGCAAACCAACCGGAACCGATGGAGTCCATCACCGTCGCCGTCGCACGCGAGATAGATCATCGCCAGACCACCACCTCTATCGGAACGGTTCTGGCCCTCCGTTCGGTCCTGCTGAAGAACGAACTCGCCGGTACTGTCCGTGAAGTCCGGCTCACGCCGGGGCAGACCGTCGAAGCCGGCACCTTGCTGGTCGCACTCGACGTCTCCGTCGAAGAAGCCGACCTCAAGGCGCAGGAAGCACAAGCCGCTCTTACCAAAACGGTGCTTAATCGCCGACAGAACCTTAATCAGGAACTCGCCACGACTCAGGAGGAAGTCGATCGGGCTCGTGCGGACTTGGATATTGCCCAGGCCCAGATTGCCCGCACTAGGGCGATCATCGCCAAGAAGACCATCCGCGCGCCGTTCCGGGCGCGCGTGGGGATCGCCGATGTTCACCCCGGTCAATATCTGGACGAAGGAACGTTGCTCACAACGCTGCAGGGCGTCGGCGAAGCGGTCCATGTCGATTTCACGGTTGCCCAGCAGGTCGCGGCCGGTTTAGGGGTCGGCGAGACAGTCGAAGTGTTCGCGGCCGGCGAAGCCCCCGCTATCAGAGCCAACGTCGTTGCGCTCGATGCACGCGTGGATCCAACCACGCGGAATGCCGTGGTGCGGGCGCGGGTTGATGATGCGCTCCATATGCTGTCCCCCGGCGCGTCGGTCCGGGTTCGAGTTCCCGTTGGTCTCGCGCGAAAAGCCGTCGCCATCCCGGTCAGCGCGTTGCGTAAAGGACCGGGCGGCGATCAGGTATTCGTGATCGCGCCTGACCAGGATCACAAGAGTCGCGCGCATGTGCGGCAAGTGGAAAGCGGGACGATGGTCGGCGATCAAGTCGTGATTCAGGCCGGACTCGCCGTCGGCGAGACCATTGCCGCGTCAGGATCGTTCAAGTTGCGCGAAGGTGTGCTCGTCGTGGTTGCGCCTGAACCTTCCTCGCAAAAGCAGGCCCACGCACAACCGGTCGGCAAAGACTGAAACGATCACCAGTCGAAGAAGAATGAAGAAGAAATAAGGATATACCATGCGATCGTTCACCGATATCTTCGTGAAGCATCCGGTCCTTGCCGTGGTCGTCAACCTCGTAATCATCCTCGCCGGCTGGCGAGCATTGACGTCCTTGCCTGTGCAGCAGTACCCCCAAATCGAGAGTTCGTCCGTGGTTATCACGACGATCTATTACGGGGCGAGCGCTGAAACGGTTCGCGGATTTTTGAGCACGCCGATCGAGCGGGTCGTTTCCGCGATCAGCGGTGTCGACTACGTCGAATCGACCAGCCGGGCCGGTGTCAGCACCATAACCGTGCATTTGAAGTTGAACCACAGCAGCACGGCAGCCCTAGCTGAAGTCACGGCGCGGCTCCAGCAAGTGAGAGCGGAGTTGCCGACGGAAGCCGAGCCGCCCGTGATCGAGGTGCAGCGCGCCGATCGTCCCTACGCCTCGTTCTATCTCAGCTTTGCCTCCAGCGAACGAACTGTGCCGGCCGTCACAGACTGGTTGCTGCGCACACTTCAGCCGCAATTGGCCACGCTGGCCGGTATCCAGCGAGTCACCTTCGAAGGCGGGCGACAAATCGCCATGCGCATCTGGATTGATCCCGACCGCCTCGCATCCTTCAATCTGTCGCCCGGCGACGTACAGAACGCGCTGCGGCGCAACAACTACCTGGCCGCGGTCGGACGGACGAAGGGAAACTTTGCTCAGATCAACCTGCTCGCAAACACCGATCTTCGCTCCGCCGCCGAGTTCGAGGAGCTGATTGTCGCCGACCGAGGCGGGGCCATCGTCCGGCTAAAAGATATTGCGAAGGTGGAGCGCGAGGCCGAAGAAGCCGACATGATCGCCAAGTACAACGAGACGGAAGGCGTGTACCTCGGGATCTGGCCGGTACCGGGTGTGAATGAAATCGAGGTCCAGCATCGGTTGATCGACGAGATGGAGCGCATCCGGCCGACGCTGCCCCCCGACATCGACATGCAGCTGGTGTGGGACGGCACGATGTTCATGCGGAATGCGCTCACGGAAATCACGAAGACATTGTCTGAGACGATCTTGATCGTCGCCGTCGTCGTGTTCCTTTTTATGGGCTCGGTCCGAACCGCGCTGGTCCCCCTTGTCGCGATGCCGGTGTCGCTGATCGGCGCGGCTATCTTCATGGTT
>NZ_JBLYIG010000191.1:0-2465 GCF_049222245.1 Nitrospira sp. BLG_2
CTCGGGTCGAACGTCCAAAATGTTTGAATCAACCAGAGAAATGCGTAGCCCAAGGGAATGCCGATGCCTGTCCCTGCAAATCCAATGATCAATCCGTTCAGCATGAAAATGCGGCGGATACTGCGTTTCGTCGCGCCCATCGCCTTGAGGATCGCGATCTCCTTCTGCTTCTCCGTCACGATCATCGTGAGGGTACTGACGATGTTGAATGAGGCTACGATCGTAATCAGGATCAACAGGAGAAACATCATCGTCTTCTCCAGCTTCAGGGCCGAGAAGAGATTGCGATTCATCTGCATCCAATCTCTGGCTCCGTGGCTGAATCCCAGCTCTTGTTCGATATTGTGCGCGATCTCTCCGGCGCGGAACACATCCGTGACCTTGACCTCAATTCCGGTCACGCTCGCGCCCAAATTGAAAAACTTCTGGGCCTCGCCGAGTTCGATATAGGCAAACGAAGAATCGTATTCGAACATTCCCGACTGGAACAGAGCCACCACAGCAAACGTTCTGATTTTCGGCACCATCCCCATCGCGCTGATGGGGCCGACGGGAGAGACCACATTGACCGTATCGCCGACAAATACCCCCAGTCTGAGTGCCAACTCTTTGCCGAGAATGATGCCCGGTCTCTCAACGGCGCGAAGGTCGCCTTGAGGATCATCGGCCGGAGGTTGCAGTACTTTTACCGGCGTGAGCAGGTCGAGCAGTTGTCCGGCCGTGATGTTCTTGACAAGTTCGGTGACATTCGCTTCTCGTTTCGGATCGATCCCGCGCAAGATGATTCCTTGCCCCCCATTCTGTGTCGTGAGTAACACTTGGCGGAACACAAACGGCGTGGCGGCGACGATGTCAGGCATTGTTTGGATCTTGTCGGTCAGACGGTCGTAGTCGGTCATATGCTCTTTCATTCGCTCTTGGACGACGATATGTGCGGTCGTGCCGAGAATTTTGCTCTGAATATCCTCCCGGAAGCCGGTCATGATGCCGACCGTACCGATCAGCGCGGCAACTCCGAGCGTAATCCCGGCAACCGACACGAAAGTGTTCAGCGAGATGGTCCGGTTGCGGCGCTTGGCGCGCAGGTAGCGGAGTCCGACGAAGATTTCATAAGGGAGCGCCACTAGGATTTCTCTGGTCTGAGCTGCGGAAAAAGCACGACGTCGCGGATGGAGGCCTGATCGGTGAACAGCATGATCAATCGGTCGATTCCGATCCCTTCTCCGGCGGTCGGCGGCATTCCGAATTCAAGGGCTCGGAGGAAGTCTTCGTCGACGAGATGTGCTTCTTCATCGCCCGCGTCCCGCTGAGCCGCCTGACCTTCAAACCGTTCACGTTGGTCCAATGGATCGTTCAATTCGGAAAAGGCATTCGCGATTTCGCGTCCGGCAATGTACAGCTCGAATCGATCGGTCAGGCTCGGGTCCGCGTCCTTGCGTCTTGCGAGCGGAGAAATCTCAATGGGGTAATCGGTAATGAAAGTGGGCTGTTGCAAATTCGGTTCAACGGTCTCCTCGAAAATCTCGTTGACGATCGCGAACAACGATGCCTTCGGATCCACCGGGACATTCAGCCGTTTGGCGGCCGCCAATGCCTTTTCTCGATCATAGAGTACGGATGGGTCGAGATTATTCACTTCCAGGACGGCTTGGTGATAAGACCATCGCCGCCACGGAGGCGTGAGAACGATCTCTTTTCCTTGGTACGGAACGACCGTCGTGCCGAGAATCTGTTGAGCCAAGCTCGAGACGAGTTCTTCAGTGAGGACGATCAGGTCTTTGTAATCCGCGTACGATACGTAGAACTCCAGCATCGTGAATTCGGGGTTATGGATCGTCGAGATGCCCTCGTTCCGGAAGTTGCGGTTGATCTCGAACACGCGCGGAAATCCGCCGACGATCAGGCGTTTCAAGTACAACTCCGGCGCGATACGCAAGTAGAGATCGACGCCGAGCGCATTGTGGTGTGTGACAAAGGGTTTGGCCGTCGCGCCGCCGGGAATCGGATGCATCATCGGGGTTTCGACCTCGAGAAACCCTCGCTCAGTGAGGAATGCCCGGATGCCGGTGATGATACGGCTTCTGGCCGAAAAGATTTGATGGACCTGAGGGTTGGCGATCAGATCGACATAGCGCTGCCGATATCGGGTTTCGACGTCCGTCAGCCCGTGCCACTTTTCCGGGAGCGGCCGGAGTGCTTTACTAAGGAATGTCAGGTGACGGACCTCCACCGTGAACTCGTTCGTCTTCGTACGGAACAAGGTTCCCGTGACGCCGATCCAGTCTCCGAGGTCGAGTTGCTCCACGACGGTGTAGGCCTGCTCGGAGAGGAGGTCCTTTTTGAGATACACTTGCAGGCGGTCGGATCCGTCCTGCAGCACGGCAAATCCGGCTTTCCCAAAACGGCGCAGGGCGACGACCCGTCCCGCGACAGTGCACGAGATCTTTTCTTGCTCTAAGGTCTCC
>NZ_JBLYIG010000192.1:0-10852 GCF_049222245.1 Nitrospira sp. BLG_2
GGTTAACCGGTCCATCTCTATCATGAGGGTCTCGTGTCGATTGCTGAAAGAGGCCCTATTTATGGAGGCCAGCATGGAGAAAGAAACGATACGCAACAAGATCAAGGCTGCTCGACTCCAGAAGAAACTCACCATTGCCGATGTCGCGAAAACTATCGGCAAAAACCCTACGTTCGTGGCAGCGGCGTTGAACGGCAATCAGCGGTTGACCACGAACGAAGCGGTGAAGGTCGGCCAGCTTCTGGATTTGGACAACGAGATTGTCCAGTCCTTGAGCCGCTTCCCGGTACGCACCGATCTGCCGAACATGACGGACCCGTTCAAGTACCGATTGCTCGAAATTATCGGCGTGTACTGCGATCCGTTGCGTGAGATGGCAAACGAGATGTTCGGCGACGGTATCATGAGCGCGATCGATTTCACGGTGGACATGGAAAAGGTCACCGGCAGTGAGGGTGAAACCCGCTGCAAAATCACGTTGAACGGCAAATGGCTCGAGTATAAGTCGTTCTGACGAGAAGTTGGTCTACAGCTGGATGAGAGGCCGCTCTTAGACAGCATTCGCCTTGCCACGTGCGACGCCAAGAGAGACATCCCCCTCATAGAGTGGCGAGGTAAAGTCCGACCCGCCCATCTTGCCAGCATGCCCGGAAACATGTATTTGAAGTGTTTCATCGTTCAGCTGTTGTAACTGACGGTTTCTTCTCTGTGTCGCCGACAGCCTTCTTGCCACTTGCTACTCTGTTAATGGTTGCATTCATCAGCAAAACGGTGTATGCATCTCCGCCAATCACCCTTTGCTGGATGCGCTAGGTATGCCACCATGAAGAGTTTGTGATGCCGCTTTTTGGCTGGTCTTTCTTATGAGCTGATAGGCTCTTATGAGTAATTCGTTCGAGCAAGCATTTGTAGATTTCGAGTCGCTACTTTCAAAATGGCAGACGGCATATATTTGTTCAATCCATTCGTATGTTGCGGTAAAAAGACAGGAAGGAAGTCATCTCTTAGTTGGTCGGATATTTTTGGAGCCAATACGTGATGAGGTCAACGAGTCTTCTGTTCAATTTGAAACAGAGAATATAGTTGCTGGACGTTTCGTAAAGGCGACGGCGTTAGATTCCATTGCAGAATTACTGGAAAACGCAAAAGCCGGGCGAATGGATACCGATAGAGGACCTATTTCACTTCTTACTGATTCCTCGGGGTCAATTTCTGCCTCCTTTGCTCCGATTTACCATCCATTGATCTCGGATGGGCCAAGATTGCCGAGCCTTATAATTCATGGAATCAACAAATACGAGTTGCTGAAATCGGAATGGGGTAATCGGCAATTTGATTGGGAGGTGAAGGCTGCCGATTTTCCTTTTGACTCAATGGATGATCTTCTGAGCCATTGCACCTTACCAACCCTTACTCAAATGGGGGACTTATCAACGCTTGAAATTGTTGCAAGAACGCCTGCAGTAGTTGGCGCAAACTCGGTAATTAAGGGGGCCGAAGCTGTTATCGAGTGTCGGATGGCCAAAAGGCTTGATCCCTTCAAACTGCGTCTTGGCTATCGAATGCTTCAGAAGGACCAGAAGATTATTCGGTCAAGTGTGACTGGAGATAGCTTTGAGTGGCGAGATGACAAAGATCTCAAGGTGGCATTTCATCGAGTCGCCATAGGTGAAGCTTCGGTTTTGCAGGCCTTCTTAAGCTATGATCGTATTTCTCTGCACCAATGGTGGGTCACCGATCCTCAGAAAAATCTCAACCCGTGGCAAGCTATCCATCAAATATTTGATCAAGACTTAGATCTATTGCGAAAAATGCTTTTAAAGCCAGAAACAGATAAGCCATATGCATTTGAAGGCGCCGTTTCGACTTTGTTAACGCTCCTTGGATTTTCAGTCGCAAACTATGGTCGTATTCCGAAGCTTCAGAAAGGGCCTGATATTATTGCTTTTACACAATCTGGTCATGTGGGTATTGTTGAATGTACGGTGGGGTTGATCAATGAGAGTGACAAGCTAGCAAAATTAGTTCAAAGAACAGCGCTGATAAAGGAAAAATTTGCGGATGTCCGCTACGGAAATTTGCAAATTCAACCAGTGGTTGTTACACCACTGTCACGTGAAGAAGTAGCAGCAGACCTTCCACTGGCTGGGAATCATGGCATTGCAGTCGTCTGCAAACAAAACATCGAGAATGCATTGAGTCAGGTTGAGTTCCCACCAAATTCAGATCGTGTGTTCCAGGATACAAAGAAGTTAGTTCCAGCTGAACAGCCATCTTTATTTGAAAATAGTTGAAATTCATTCAACATTTCATCATCGCCAGAAGCCTGGAAAGTAATAATACTCCATTCATGATAACGGACGAGCAATAGCGCCATAATTCAATAGGGTCAGGCACGTGTACCGCTTGTAGTAAGTCATGTTACTAGCATAGTGCATTACAACCGGTTCTGATTCACAAAACCTGGTGGGCATAGGGAGGTGAATCATGAGGCAAGTGATTATTTTCCGGGCAGAGGATGATTTTTGGGTGGCGGAGTGTCCAAGCCTGCCTGCTTGTCTGAGCCAAGGAAGGAAGCGGTTGCCAATATCCGAGAGGCTATTCGAGGCTATATTGCAGCCTTGGAGGAAGATAAGCTCGCCGTACCTGAAGAGCGCTTCGATGCTGTGCTGATAGCTGTATGATCAACGAATAATGCGGGTCTCAAGCATGCCGCCGCTCACTTCAGTGAACGCAAAGGAATTTGTTCCATGAAATTGTGTCGTGTCACTGTCACGAAGTCCAAGTTGACTGTATGCATGCTCAGTCTTTGTAGGCCGGATGCATCAAACCGGGTCGTCGAGTTCAACAAGCGAGGATGCAAAGAGCTGGAGACCTTCGGCGGTGGCACGCTGTCTTTGACGGGGAAGGGCCACAAATCCGTGAGTGGTGAGGCAACAAAGACATTGCGGATGGATTTGAAACGGTCAACCGTACAGTCATAGCGGAAGACTGAGTTGCCGGATAGGTCCGATCACTCCGACTCCATCGCTTCCTTTTCAGCTGTTGAAACCAGACAGCTCGACCTTTAGCATATCTGTAGATCTCAACGGTAGATGGTAGGTAGGAGGAAAAGGTTATGCGAGTGATTGTGATAGGTGGGACAGGCACCATTGGGTCAGCCGTTGTGGCGGCTCTGTCGGGACGCCATGAGGTCGTGGTAGTCGGGCGGAACCGAGGATCAGTGCAGGTCGATCTGGCCTCGCCGGATTCGATCCGGGCGATGTTTCAGTCGGTGGGAGCATTCGATGCTGTGGTCAGTGCCGCCGGGCAGGCAAAGTTTGCCAGTCTGGACGAGTTGACGGATGCAGACTACCAGTTCAGCTTCACGAACAAGCTGATGGGCCAAGTCAATCTGGTGCGGATCGGCAGACAGTTCATCGCCGACGGCGGGTCCTTTACGCTCACGAGCGGTGTGCTCAGTCACGAGCCGATGAAGGGAAGCGCCTCCATCAGCATGGTGAACGCCGGACTGGATGGCTTCATCCGTGCTGCCGCTTTGGAGTTGCCGCGTGGGATGCGGGTAAACGTTGTCAGCCCGCCATGGGTGACGGAAACATTGATCGCGCGCAAGATGGACCCGGTGCATGGTATGCCGGCCGCCTCGGTGGCGCGTGCGTATCTCGCGAGTGTCGAAGGGACCATGACAGGACAGACTATTGACCCTCGAAAATTCGCCGGCAGATAACTTGCTCAGTAAGGGTGGTGGTCGGCGAAACCGAAATGTACTAAGGAATCTCTGTTTCATATTTTGTGGTGCTTCAAGAGACGGTGAATGGGAGAGCAGAGATAGAAACAGCCGAGCTCAAAGAAGAATTGAAATGCACCGGCCATACCTGAGAGAGTGGTCAGATCATGATGGCTACAGTCCCACCATTCACCAGTGAACAGGCGAGGCTCTTAACACGCTTCTTATCATCGCCGCAACGACCAAAAGACACCTTGACCTATCCTCAATTGGCCGGTTTCTTGTTCGGCCTGGCGAATGGGCCGGAGTTGATTCCGCCGTCGGAATGGATTCCGATGGTGTTCAACGATCAGGAGGCTCAGTACGAGACCAAGAATGAAGCAGAGCAGGTGCTACAGGCTATGATGGCGCTCTACAATGACTGTGTCCGGGAACGTCCCAAAGGGACTATATCCCTTCCGCCAGGCTGTGAGGTGAGACTTCAGCCAATGGACAATTTGAATGTCGATGCGCCCCTGAGCCAATGGGCGCAAGGATTTGGAATGGGCTATGACTATCTTGCGGAGGTGTGGGACGCGTATATGCCTGAGGAGCTTGATGAAGAGCTCGGAGCATTGCTGATGACGCTGACGTTTTTTTCATCGCCGAAACTCGCCAAGGCCTATCGGAAGGAAACGAAGGGGAAAAGTACTCTGGCGCAGCTGGCCGCATCTATAATGGAGGTCTTCCCTGAGGCGATGGGTGAGTATGTTCACTTGGGACGGTCGATCTATCAAGCGCGGCTCGAAGCGGGCGATCTGAATCATGATCCGGCCAGCCGTCCCAAGATCGGTCGCAACGATCCCTGTCCCTGCGGCAGCGGGAAGAAGTTCAAGAAGTGCTGTGACCTGACGAAAGGAACAGGATCGGACCCAGTCTTCCACTGACACCGTCCGCCTTGAGCGGGCTCATGCTCGGAACTTGAGACGGACAGAGGAGGTAGATTTCGTCTATACTCTGTGCATGCCTGATCGCTACGACTCCGACCATGCCGGCTTCTTTTCAGCTGAAGCTCGCCAGAAGTTTTATGAAGGCCATCGAACGATGGCGCTTTTCATGCTTATACTTGTGTTTGCGGCACCGTTTGCCGGACTCTATGTGGCAGGGCTGCTTGGCGTGGTGATTGGAGTGCTGGTCTCTGCCGCCGCGTATGTGCTCGTCCCCTTGCTTTGGTAAGAAGATCGGCGGCTGAGCTGATATACCCAACCTCTCATATATCAAGACGTTGAGGTCTTGGTCCATTGAAGAACCGCAGATTTTTTAAGGTGGTACGTTCCGAGAGAGCCCGAAGATTTCGAACACCATAGGTGCCTCCAGTGGCTTCCGACACCCGATTATCAATTCACAAAGCAGCATAGCTCGCCCAAGGTTTTATACATCCTCTATTTACTAGTCTGCGTTGATGCTTTGTTGTTCCACTGTCGGCAAGATTTGACTCAGCGTATCCTCGGTTATGGTGTACCGAGCATAGGCATTCTCGACCATTTGGTTGGCATAGAGGCGTCCGATCGGCGCCTCGACCTTCAACACGATGCTCGTCTGCTTGTTCGGTTCAATTGCTATCGTCTGTATAATGTCCTCCCTGACATAGGGATGCCAGACCTTTATCTGATAAGTGCCGGGCGGGATATCGCTTAACTCGAACCGTCCTTCCTCATCGGCCACGGCATAGTAGGGATGATCTGCGACCAATGCCCAGCTCTCCATGTACGGATGGAAGCCGCATTGCATGCTGAAAATCTTCCGGTCTCTCGTCATCTTGACCGATTGAGTGACGGTCTTTCCTTCGTAGTGCTTGTGAACACGGGTGCTCAACCCGGCCTCATGTGGATATCGTTGACTGATCGGCAATGGAATATTGAACAAGACGCGAGGCCCTAATTTCGAGGTCTCATAGGCTTGAATGTCATGCATGGCAGGGTCCATGTTCACGACGACGATATCGTGCTGATCGCGCACGACGTTGATAAACGGCAGAAAGCGGCAATCAATGGCCTCGATCCTCGGCGGCGTATATTCTTCGAAAGGTTTCCCCTTGTCGATTCCCTCGAGATACACAACCACGCGGCGAAATTCCCCCTTCGGGCCGACATCAAAAGGCTGCAGCAATCGCCACCCTTTGCCGTCTGAAATCCGCCCGCAGTAGACGCGGTCCGGCACCGTCGTGAGATTGTACCCCTTCGGCATCGGCACTTTGCCATCGAGATAGACGGTACCCGAAAGCGAGCCGCTATCGGCTATAGGAATCTCCTCATAGGCTTTAATGTCCGGCGCCGATACAAGACATAGCCCATACGCACAAACGACGATTAACTTTTGACGTACAGTCATTTTCATCACTGCCTCCTACACAAGGTTGCGAATAATCCCCTCGCCATCATGCCGCTTCGTCGAGGTGAATGACCGCCGTTGGACTCATCGAATGGGCGGGGTCTGCGATATCTGTCCAGATATTGTACTGGACGATTCGAGACTGGAGAAAACACAAGCTGACATACTGACCTGCTGGAATCCTTACAATATCCTTCATCGCTCCGTACCATGTCTTGAACCCCCGTTCACAACCTGCCTGTTGCATTGGATGAACACCAAGAAATCCGAGATAGACCGGAACCGAGAGGTCGTTGTGCCACCGAATTTCCTCACCGACGACCGCATACAATTCAACAGGATTGATGGAGTTCTGGCCGTTGATGTGGATGTCATGGACGCGAAGCGGCATGACCTCCTTCGGGAACATGGTACAGCCGACCAATACTACTAAGAGCAAGGGAATAGAGCTGCCTATGCCTTTCAACATGATTGCCATCCTTGAATATCTTGAATGTACGCATAAAATACGAAGAGGCAGGGGCGGTCACCACCGCGTCAGGCCGGCCGCCTGACGTCCACGGTGCACGTTCACTATCCTATTCGCTCAAGTGGTTTCGTTTGTGTTAGCAAACCGTCTGGAGGAGAACTCAAGGAGCTGGCGGGGGATCATTGCCATGGCGAAAAACACAGCCATGAGGAAAGAAGGTATATGCTGGAGAAAAGCCACGATAAGGCATGAGCTAGCAGTCCACTTTCTCGAGTTGCCGAACCGGTACCTTTTCGAAGGCATCGCCCGTCTACTCAATATATAGTGGCGGCGCGCAAAAGAAAACCTCCCGAGCTAACAAAGTTGCTCGACCATGATCGTAAAGGTGATGTAGGCATTGTTTGAAGCTGACAGGATGGCACATTCCTTCACACACTCGTGGCGGCTGGCAAAAAGCGGCGGTTGAATGATGCGCTGAGACTATGCCCGCATCCGCCGTGCCGCCCTACTTCATGGTGAGCACCATGCGAAATCGTGCCTTTCCGTTCAACATACGCTCATAGCCCGTAGCGGCTTGCTCCAGCGGGACGGTTTCGACCATAGGCCGAATTCCCGTGAGAGCGCAAAAGTTTAGTGTGTCTTCAGAATCTCGGGCGGTCCCTGAGGGCCACCCAGTAATGGACCGGCGGCTCATAATCAGTTGAACGGGTGTTACGCTGATGGGATCAGCCCCAGCGCCGATCACCAGCAGTCGTCCCCCGACTCCCAGCCCGTCGATGAGCGCTGACATGGCCTTGCTGTTCGGAGCCGTCGCAAGAATGACCGAAGCGCCCCCAAGGCTTGCGAGTTCTTTTGCGGCGTCGATTGCGTCTGTGTCCAGATATCGGGCAGCTCCGAGCTTCAGCGCGAGGGATTCCTTGTCTTTGCCTCGACCGATGGCGACGGTGCGAAATCCCATCTTGTTCGCAAACTGAATCCCAAGGTGGCCAAGACCGCCTAGCCCTTGCACGGCCACGAGATCGCCTGCGACCGCCCCACTATGTCGCAAGCTGTTGAATGTCGTCACGCCCGCGCACAGGATCGGTGCTGCTTCGGCAGGAGAGATCGAATCCGGAATGGCGGCCAGGGCTTCCGTCCGAGCAATCATATACTGAGCATATCCTCCGTCATCATGAAATCCTGTGACACGGAAATTCAGGCATCCCATGAAGTCGCCACGCCGGCAGGGATTGCATTCACCACAATGTCCACCATGCCAGCCCACACCTACGCGCTGCCCTCGCTTCCACGTCGTCACACCGGTTCCCACCTCGTCCACAATGCCGGCTACCTCGTGACCTGTGACCCGTGGGTAGTGCAGGCCTGGCCAATAGCCTTCCTTCACAAACAAGTCACTATGACAAATCCCGCAGGCTTGCACTTTAATGCGGACTTGGTTTGCTCCGGGTGTCGGGATCTCTCGATTGACGACCTCGAATGCTGCACCGGGAGAGTCAAGTTGAACAGCGGTCATGTGTGGCATGTGAGCCTCCTTCTAACCTAGGAATAAGGGGTATCCCTCTTGGGGGATTATTGCTGGATGGCCGACAAAAGCCACCGGCCATCCCGCACGCGCATGAAGGTCCAGATTTCATGAGATTCCGTCGCGGTTTCTTCACTGCCCTCGATCAAATAGCCCGATTCCCCGCGCGGGATCGTCGTGGAGACGGTGTAGTCACGAGCGCTCCAGCGTAGGTCCACGGTTGCGTAGTCCTTGTTGTCTTCAGTCCAGGCCTCACGCACATCGCCCTTGAGCAACTCCACTCCTTCCACGTGATTCTGCACGCCTCGACTGTTGTCCTCGGCCAAGGCGGTGCTGAAATAGCTCAACATTTCCGGCGTCAAAAGACGTCGTAATGCCGCTATATCTTGCGCACTCCAGGCAGATTGAATCTCGGTCAGCAGTTGCTGAAAGGCTGCCTTATCTTCGGTCGTCACAGTATAGGCAGTATCGGTTGTCGGCCTGTCGGTGGAGTTGGACGAGATGTCGAGCAGGCTTCCCCTCCCGGCGCTGCCACGCGAAAGTCCAGTGAATACCGGAGCGGGAGACTGACGGCCTTTTTTGAAATAGTAAAGCCCCCCGGCCCCTATCAACATCAGCAAGAGGATCAGCCCAACGGAGTTGGATGCTGAGTTCGATGCCGCTCCTGGTTCAACATCCGTAGTCTTGGCGCTGGTCTCCGTTGCGCCAAAGAGCATATGGCCGATCCAAGTACCGGCGAGGCCGCCGGCGATCCCGGCGAGCAGGGGATTGCGTTGCCACCAGGATGGCGATGTGGCTGGGGCCGGGTGCACTGGTGGCGTGCCCGCCGCATTCGGCGGTGGGGTGGTTGACGGCTGGGGGGTGGTGGATTGTTCAATCGGCTTGGCGCCATTATCCTGGTGGGTGCGAGATCCACGGCTGCCGATTCCCATTGATGAGTTTCCGCCGTGCGCTCCGCTCGAAAAACCTCCAGCGGATCCTCGCGCTTTTGCGAACGAGAGAGTTGGTCCGCCGATGATCGAAGCGATGAGGCAGACCGCGATGAGATGTGAACGTTTCAACATTGGGGTTTCCTTTCACAATAGATGAAACATAACTGGGACGATCCATCCTAGCAGTTTTGAGGAAAGAAAACTGGGGCTTGGCGTGGGTTGTATAGGCCCTGGAGTCTCGTATGAGACGGCGTATTGTACACGAACATCCGCGAGAGCGAAGAGCGGCTGCAAAAATGAGGGATGTGCAGTGGTCTTATATCGCCCAGTTCGGTCGAGGATGATGCTGCAGCCGATTCAGACCGTCGAGGGCCGCGGTGCGATAGCATTCGGCCATCGTGGGATAGTTGAAGATGTTGTGGACGAAGTACTCCACCGTTCCTCCATAGGTCAGAATGGATTGGCCGATGTGAATCAATTCGGTAGCGCCGGGCCCGATAATATGGACGCCCAGGAGCGTATGTGTGTCGCGGTGAAAGATCACTTTTAAGAGACCGTGGAGATCACCGCTGATATGCCCGCGCGCCATTTCTCGAAAAAAGGCTCGCCCCGTGGCATACGGAACATTGTCGGTGGCGAGTTCTTCCTCGGTTTTCCCTATCATCGAAACTTCGGGAATGCTGTAAATGCCGTACGGGATGACCTTAATTCCCTGTGCGTCGGATACATGAAATGCGTGACAGGCGGCGAGACGGCCTTGTTCCATGGCCGTTGCGGCGAGCGCGGGAAACCCGATGACATCGCCCGTCGCATAGATGTGAGGAACGGCTGTTTGGTATTGGGCGTTGACCGTGAGTTGCCCCTGTCGATCGGTGAGGAGGCCGATCGCGGCGAGGTTCAAGGCTTCCGTATTGCCGATCCGTCCCATCGTGTAGAGCATCATGTCGGCTGTCACTGTTTCGCCGTCTTGAAGCCGGACCATTGGGTATCCGCTCTCATTCATGGAGATGTCCAGATGTTCCTGACCAAGCCGCATTACGACCCCATTCTGTTGCATCTGAGAGTCGAGGGCTTGCGCGATTTCCTGATCTAAGAACCGCAACAGGTGAGTCCGCCGATCGATGAGGACGACACTGATCCCGAAGGCGGCCAACATCGAGGCATATTCTGTGCCGATGATACCTCCGCCGATGACGATGATGCCGGCAGGGTTCTTTGCCGTGCGGAGAAACGAGTCCGAATCACACACGATCAGATCGTCGAAGGGAATCTCAGCGGGACGGCGTGGTCGTGACCCTGTGGCTAAGACGATGGTCGAGGCACGGACCTGATCGACGTGCCCGTCTGACCTCACGACGCGCAAGATATGGGGATCGACAAAGCCGGCTGTGCCGTGAATGACCTCGATGCCGTTGCGCTGCAACTGGTCGGTGATCACGGCGACTTCGGTCTTGATGACGAGGTCTTTGCGTGTCATTAGGTCTGGGAGCGTCAGCTGCCTGGTGAGTTCGGCGCCCAGTTGGTGCAATCCCCGCCGACCCAATCCGTGAATGTACTCGATCGTATCTTTCAGGGTTTTGCTGGGCAGAGTCCCGGTATTGAGAGATGTCCCGCCAAGCTGCGGCGATTTCTCGATGATCGCCACGCGCTTGGACAGTTTCGCCGCTTGGACGGCTGCTTTTTGACCGGCCGGCCCACTGCCGACCACCACCATGTCATAGGATTGCATAGAGGATCTCGATGATGTATCTCGTCGGTGCGCAGGCCTACAATATCGTGACGAGCTTCACTCACCAAGAAAATAGGTGAAGCCTGAAGCCGGGATCGGCCGT
>NZ_JBLYIG010000193.1:0-4807 GCF_049222245.1 Nitrospira sp. BLG_2
TGGGGAATGAGCATCCGGACGTCCTGCAGAGCCGGAGAAAAATTGCCGCGCTCGAACAGGAACTCGTACGGCTCAAAACCGCGCCTGAGAGGAAGAGTACGCTGCGCCCGGAAAACCCCGCCTATATCAGTCTCCAAGCTCAGTTGAATTCTGCAACCTCTTCATTAGAGGCATTGCGTAAAACCCGTCTGGACATCAAGCATCGACTGCAAACGTATGCGACGCGTCTGGAAAAAGGGCCGGAGATTGAGCCGGAGTACTTGGTCCTGACACGCGATCGGGATACTTCCGGGCAAAAATATCAGGATATTCGCTCAAGGTTATTGGAGGCGAAGGTGTCGGAAGGTTTGGAAATACAGAGAAAAGGCGAACGCTTTTCCCTGATCGATCCTCCCAGTCTCCCTGAAAAGCCGTATAAGCCGAATCGTTTGGCCATTGTACTGCTCGGTTTCATCCTTGCTGTTGGTGGTGGAATCGGCTCAGGAGCCGTGATGGAATCACTCGACCATTCAATCAGAACGGCCGACCAACTGGCCGCCTTGACGCAGCAATTTCCTTTGGCGGTGGTCCCTTTTATGCCGAATGAAAAAGATCTCTTGCGGGCGAAAATGCGATGGCGGCTGGTCAAGACCGCTGGAGTCAGTGTCGTGGCAGTGACACTCGTTCTATTGCACATCTTTGTCGTTCCTTTGGATGTGTTGTGGTTTGCTGCAGTGAGGCGTTTTGGCGTCGGGTAGTCTAAGGGAGGACCATGGATCGAATACGGACCGCACTGGAGCTGTATAAAGAGTCTGAGGACGCGTCTTCCGACAGGATGAACCCGAAACGGGCCGCGGGGCATTCGCTCCCGCCGTCCATCACCTACACACGAACGAGGTCGCTGACTATCCCGCTTCCCGTTCTGCGTGAGCATCGGGTCATGGTCGCGAATAAGTACGGACCATTCATCGATGCCTATAAGATTCTACGAACGCAGGTCACGCAGCGACTGCGAGAGAACGGGTGGAATGTGGTGGGGGTGACAAGCCCGGGCTACGGGGAAGGCAAGACATTGACAGCCGTCAACCTAGCGGTGAGTCTCGCGATGGAGACGACGCAAACGGTGCTACTTGTCGACTCGGATCTTCAGGACCCCACTGTACATCACGTATTTGGGTTAAAGAATTGTCTGGGGCTTGCGGACTACTTACTGGACGACCAGCCTGTCGAGGATCTTCTTGTTCATCCAGGAATAGGCCGATTCGTTTTGTTGCCGGGTGGACGGGCTCTTTCGAACTCCACTGAGATTTTAACGTCGCCGAAAATGTTGGCCTTGGTTGAAGAGTTGAAACATCGATACCCCTCTCGGGTTGTGGTGTTCGATCTGCCCCCATTGCTCCATACCGCGGACGTGTTGGCATTCTCTCCTTACACAGATGCCCTCCTCATGGTGGTGGAGGAAGGAAAGACAACGGGTGAGGAGCTACAGCGGGCGTTGACCTTGGTCAAGGGCTCCCGCCCTGTCCTTGGTACAGTGCTGAACAAAGCCGGGAGATCGGCTCTGACCGTTGCGGAGATGAAGAAGAGGTTAGTCACATAGGGCGATAGAGACACAAAGCTGCGCACCCATGTATGAAGCATTCTACCACTTGAAGACTAAGCCCTTCGCGCTTTTGCCGGATAATAGTTTTTTATACTCCGGTTCAGAACACCAGGCTGCGTACAGCTTACTCGAGTATGGTGTCCTGAGCCAGGCGCCGTTTATGGTTTTGACAGGCGAGCCTGGTGTCGGAAAGACATCCCTGCTTCAGAAGCTGATCGCAGAACACGGCAATAAACACAAGATCGGTCTGATCACACACGCGCGCTACGATATCGAACATCTGTTACCTTGGATTTTATTGTCTCTCGGCTTGAGCACCAAGCGCCTTGATCCGATCGAGGCCTATCACATGTTCTCGGAATTCCTGGCTCAAGCGTCGAAGAACCTTCGCCGTGTCATTCTCGTTATTGACGAAGCTCAGAATCTGGGTGCCGAACGGCTTGAAGAACTCCGGCTTCTCTCGAACATGAACGACGGCAAGATTTTAAAATTGCAGATCATCCTCTCCGGACAGCCGGATTTGTATACTCTGCTGCAGCGTATCGACATGACTCAGTTCGCTCAGCGGATTGTCGTCGATTATCATCTCAAGCCACTGACGGAGACCGACACTGCGCGGTATATTCGTCATCGAATACGAGTCGCCGGCGGGCATCCGGCCCTCTTTACCAATAAGGCTTGTTTGTTGACGCATCATCTGAGCCAGGGGAATCCCCGCCTTATCAATCAGGTGTCCGACAGAGCATTGATTTACGGGTATGCTGAGCAGGCCAAAGTCGTGACCTCCAAGTTAGTTGCCCAAGCGGCGCTTGATCGAACGAAGGGAGGAATCCTTCCTCTGGCCGCCAAAGATGAGCTGGTTGCGCTGGCCACGGCTGCTGAAGATATGATCGAGATAAATGATCCTCTCCCTAGTCTGGAGGCGGAAATCAACGCCGATGAATCGTTTGGCTCTCGGCCTCCTTATTCCGCAGAGGAAGCGTATAGCCAAGGAATGACACTTAAGAATCAGGGACGGTTAAAAGAGGCTGTGGACATGTTCCATCTTGCGGCACAGGGCGAGTCGATGTGGCTGAAATCTCATGCTCAGATCGGTCTCTGCTATAGAAGGATGAGAGAGCATCAAGCGGCTATCCAGGCATTCCGTACGGCGTTGAATGATCGCGCTGCCTCACCGAACGACATTATTGATGTCCTCTATTTCCTTGGGCAAAGTCTGGAATTCACCGGACAGATCGAGGAAGCGTTGGAAGTCTACGGTCGCGTCAATCAATTGAATCCCGAGTTCAGAAACGTCGCCGATCGAGTGAAGGAATTACGGCAGAATGTAGAACAGAGGGAGCCAAGTATGTCGGACAATTCGCGGGTCAGCGAGGCGATCAAGAAATTTTGGCGTATTCTCATAAGTGGTCAAAAATAGGCGTCTTATGCGTCTCCTCTTTTCATATTGCACTGGTGTTCTGTTCGGAATCACTTGCGCGTGAAACGTCATGAATGACACCACTTCAATTAGCTGGTAATCTCGGGAGACGTCTCGTAAAGACATAAATTCCAACCGTTCCAGTGATTTTTTCTTTTCTTCTATCTAAACACTACAATTTCTGCTTTGATTTACCGGTGTCATCGGTGCTTGGCAGGAGTGCAAGCGAATCATGTCGGATTTGCTCAAGGACTTTTCCGATCCTGAAGTGAGCCCTGGGGAGCGCTATGAGCGGGGCCTCGCGCTGAAAAAAGCCGGGTTGCACAAGGCCGCAATCGACCAGTTCGAAATGGCGACAGTGGATCTACCGTTGGCCGTCAAGGCCTATGCTCAGATTGGACTTTGTTATAAATTGTCAGACCGCTACGAAGAGGCCATCACGGCGTTTCAGAAGGCTCTCAAAGCCGCACCGGCGTCACCGAAGGAAACAGTTCAGATTCTCTATGTCCTAGGGCGCACGCTGGAATCGTTGGGTCGTGTAGCGGAAACGCTGGAAGCCTATCGCTGGATCCGGCGGGAAAATGCGGCCTATCGGGACGTAGGGGAACGTATTGAGCGACTGAGCTCTCGTCGCCCAACAGTGGCCGCCAAAAAGAGCTAGTTCGAGACGGTGTCTACGCGGGCAAAGAAGCGGCTCGCAACTCGTATTCGAACCCTCGCCGCCGCAAGTAGATTAATCCTCGGCGACTGAGTTCGTCCACCAGCGAGAACACTTGATTCCAGGTGAGTTCGGGAAGAGCGAGCAAAAGTTCCTCGAGCCGGATTTGTCGTCGTTCCTGAATGATAGCCAATAATTTAGCTGATGCCTGTTGAGTCATTGTACGCCTCCATGATCGCACAGATCATTGTGAATGATATCATGTGCCGCAGTTCTCAGGGCCGGACTCCATCGAACGGCCATGACGAGAACGATTCCTAAAACCAGCAAGATTCAGCAGAGTACCGGCAACGCTTGTCAGTCCCTTTTTTGAACCATCGAGAGGACGATTTCGGCTGAGTGATCGACAAGCAAACGGATATTCCAAAAAACAGATCGAGTTGCGAAAGCCGCCGCAGGGTGGTTTCGTCATCGAGTAAACGAAGCGATTCGAGTGATGACCACCGCATGATGGCAGTAAATCCTCTATCTGAAACGAAAAACCGGGTGGAGGCGAGCCGGGGAAGTGTCGACTGGTGCCAAGAGCTTCGTTTCTTCCCTCCTGCCTCGATAGCAAGGTATCTACTCACCGTTCCAATACGGTTACCTGTATGTAAAACTTGTGTTAATTGCATAAGGGTCCCTGTGGTAGGCTCATGCCACATGTAGAGGGGGGAATATGGACTGTATTCTAGTTCGTCACGGAATTGCTGTAGAGCCAGATGAATGGGAAGGGACGGAGGAGAATCGTCCTCTCACGGAGAAAGGAAAGAGGAGGGCTCGACAAGCTGCCGAAGGGTTGGTTGCACTTAACTGTGAACCGACCCACCTATTCACGAGTCCCTTCGTGCGGGCCTATGATACGGCTAGACTGCTACGCGCGGTCATCTGTCCGCATCTGAAGCTGGAGACCCGGGAAGAGCTGGCGGTCGGCGCGGAGCCTGAGCGGCTGATTGGATTGTTCCGTACACTGCCGACGGATGCTGTAGTGGTATGTGTGGGCCATGAACCTCAGCTTGGTGAAGTGGCAAGCCTGTTGCTTTGTGGGAAAGCTTCTCCAAACGTTCCACTTAAAAAAGCCGGAGCTGCGCTGGTCAAATCAGAGGGG
>NZ_JBLYIG010000194.1:0-4651 GCF_049222245.1 Nitrospira sp. BLG_2
CTGACCCATGATGCGAGTTTGAAACCGTATGGGCCGGTCTGTCAGGTGGTCTCATAGCCGAACCACGCAGTCATCTCTCCGGTCGGGAGTCACGTGGCATGCGGAATCCGCTCCATCGCGTATCAGCGTGATGACGCCATCGCAAGAAGGACGCACGATGCGCACACATCGCCAGTCCCGTGACAAGCAAATCAGAAAGTCCCGACATTCGCTGAGGCTTGTCATGCATGCCTCGCAGTCTTAAGGGCCATGACTTTGTCTCACGCCAAAAGCAGGGCAGGCCTACATCGCAACCTACCAGAGATCATCACGATGCAGCTTTGAGTTTTCGATAGCCGTAATAGGGCTTAATTCGCTTGTTTACAAACCAACCGATGGAATGCGCTTGAAACAACTCCACAACGTCACTGACAGGCACGTCATGGTATTCGTAGATGTCTCCATCGACAAACTGCACGTAGAGGACTTTTCGCTCCTCGTCATACCCGACCGCGCGAACTCCGGAGGAATGGACCGGAATCAATCTCATATGTCGCCTCCACACTCCATTTCACCATCCACAAGGTCGGCATGCAAACGAGAGGACGCTCATGCCTCTTTTCGCCTGCCTTTCTATCCTGTACGATACCGCTCCCTGGCCGTTCCCGAATTGTGAAGCATGCTGATGGGTCGAACCGCCGCGTTCCGTTCGTTTGCCCGAATGATGACCGCCGCATTGCTCGCGGCCGGTCGGAATTGTTCGGCTACTCATGCACTCGACATCCTTCAAGCGTCGACCTCACACCGGACTCGCGGTGCGCTGTCCCGACGGGACTTTCTGCTCAGAGCCGGAGCCACTGGAGCGGCGCTCGCTTTTAGTGCGATCCCCGGTTTTCCGCATCGAGCCGCTGCCGCCAAACCGGTACCCTCCTCACTCTCGGTCGGCATTGTCGGCGCCGGACTCGCCGGATTGGCTTGCGCCGATACGCTCACGGCACGAGGCATTCGAGCCTCCATCTATGAGGCGGCTACGCGAGCCGGCGGCCGCTGCTGGTCGTTGCGTGGGTTTTTCTCCGGACAAGTAGCGGAACGAGGCGGCGAACTGATCGATACTTCCCATAAGACTCTATTGGGGTATGCCGAACGATTCGGCCTTGCTCTCGAAGACGACCATGATCAACCCGGGGAGATTGTCTATCATTTCCTCGGGCAGCGGTATTCCGCATGCTCGATCATGGCCGAGTTCCGCGATTTCTTGTCGATCGCGCGGAGCGACCTGAATCGACTGTCTCCAAAAGTCTCGGCCCTCTCTCATGCCCCGGACGATGCCGCGCTGGATCGGACGAGTCTGCTGGCCTATTTGGAAGGACACAACGGAGCCGGCGTCCCTGCCGGTCCCTTGGCCAAGGCCGCCATCATCGCGGCCTATGAGGCTGAATATGGTCTGGCCGCGGCCGAACAGAGCTGTCTGAATTTCCTCCTATTCATTCACTCCGACCCCCGTTCGACACTCACTCCCTTCAGCGTCTTCAGCGACGAACGCTACCATCTGGCGGACGGCAATGATCGTATCGTCGAAGGATTGACGCGAAAACTCGCCGGCCAGCTCTCCTATGAGAGCAGGCTGGCGCGAGTTCGCCGTCTCAGCGACGGGCGCATCGAGCTGACGCTCCAAACCGGTGGCCGGACAACCGTCAAAACACACGACGTCACGGTGCTCGCCGTCCCCTTCACGGCCCTGCGTGAGGTCGAGCTCGACGCGAGTCTTGCAATTCCCTTGAATCAACTGGCGGCTATTCGGACACTCGGCTACGGCACCAATGCCAAGCTGATGATCGGCTTTTCCGGCAGACCATGGCGGGCTGCAGGATGCAATGGGACGATTTATGCCGATCTCGGGAGCGTGCAGACGGCGTGGGAAACCAATCCTTCACGAGGCACGGAGACGAGAGGCGTACTGATCAACTACTCCAGCGGCGCACAGGGTGCCGCCCTGAATCCACACGCGGTTCAAACGGATGCCAAACGGATTTTGAGCGACCTGAATGTCATCTATCCGGGCATACTCGACGCCGCTACGGTCGTACAGGGTCAGTATCTCGCCCATCTGGAACATTGGCCGTCGAATCCCCTTACGAAAGGCAGCTATACCTGTTATCGCCCCGGCCAATTTACGACGATTGCCGGCCTGGAAGGGAGGCCGGTGGACAATCTGTTCTTCGCCGGTGAGCACACGAACTCGTTCTACGAATGGCAGGGCTTCATGGAAGGAGCGGCTCTCTCCGGCATCTCGGCAGCCCGATCGATTCTGACCACAGCTAAGATACGTTGGCGCTGAGCTAATCGAAGGACGATCCTGGAGGTTTTGAAATATACTCAGACCATGCAACAGTTGCGGTTGACGCATGCCTGCTTCCAATCGAACCAGAAGCCCGAATCACAATTTGAAAGCGACGCTCCGCATCGTGCCGCTCTGCGACTCGGCAATCGCGATCGAATTCGAGAACGAGATCGATCCGGAGATCAACGCGCGCGTGGTCGCATATGCAAGACACGTCGCTTACAAGGGTTGGAGCGGCATTCTCGATATCGTGCCGACCTACCGATCGATCACCATCCACTTCGATCCATTCCAGTGGGATTTCGCCGTCTTGATCGACAGACTGGAAGGGCTGTCCCGGCATACGGTGGCTGAACCCGAATCACAAGCGGTCCTGCATGAGATTCCTGTTTTGTACGGTGACGAATGGGGACCCGACTTGGAGGATGTCGCAACCTTCGCCAATCTCTTGCCCGCGCAAGCTGTTGCCTTGCACGCATCGATCCGCTATCGCGTCTATATGCTCGGATTCAGTCCCGGTTTTCCCTATCTGGGACTTCTCCACAAAGCTCTTGCCATGCCTCGGCTCTCCACACCTCGCATGAAGGTCCCGGCGGGATCGGTGGGAATTGCCGACCGCCAGACAGGCATTTACCCTTCCGCAACTCCGGGCGGCTGGCGGCTGATCGGCCGAACCCCCACAATTCTCTCTCGCAGGACCGGTCCGACTCCTTTTCTGCTGAAGCCGGGCGACCTCGTTCAATTCAGACCGATCGACAGAAATGAGTTCGATCGTCTAAGCCGTGAGGCACCGGATGAGAACCATTGATCTAAACAGCGACATGGGTGAATACGAGAGCCAGGAGTTGCTGGCTCGGGAAGCCCACCTCATGCCGCTGATCACATCGGTCAATATCGCGTGCGGCGGGCACGCAGGCAATCCCGGTCTCATGCGGCGGACCGCAACACTCGCCGCGCATCATGGAACCGCAATCGGCGCACATCCGGGATTTCCCAATACAGGCGATTTCGGGCGTCACGACCGCCATGCCTCCCCATCAGAAGTCGAATCGTTAGTGACCATGCAAGTGCGAACGCTGATCGCTGTGCTGGCGTCGGAACATCTGACGTTGGCCCACGTGAAACTTCATGGCGCGTTCTATAATTTGGCGGCCCGAGATCACACCGTGGCCGATGCGGTAGCCCGAGCTGTCTCATCGCTGGACCGATCCCTCCTCCTCTTCGCCCCCGCGAGGTCCATCCTCGTGGACCATGGGAGATCCGCCGGTTTGACCGTCGTTCGGGAAGCCTTTGCCGATCGAGCATACCGGTCAGACGGGACATTAGTGCCACGCTCCCGACCCGGTGCTCTCCTAGAGACTGAACCGCAAGTTCGCCGGCAACTGCGTGAAATCCTCAAGGGTTACGTTACAAGCGCCGATGGGCAGAGAGTGCTCCTGCATGCCGATAGTGTGTGCGTTCACACGGACACGCCGCACTCCGTTGCGTTCGTCCGGCTCGTTCGGAACGAGATCGAGTCGGCCGGGATACGTATCGCGAGGGCACAGGCCGCGTGATGGATCGACAACCGGCCCGCATCATCGTGGTCAAGGGCGGATGGCTGACCACGGTGCAAGACTTGGGACGCTACGGCTACCAGCAATATGGAGTTCCCGTCGCCGGAGCGATGGACCGCTTCTCCGCCATTGTCGCGAATCGATTGGCGGGTAACTCCGATCATGAAGCCGTGCTGGAACTCACCATGAAAGGACCTGAACTCCAATTTGAACAAGATGCAATCATTGCCATCACCGGCGCCGACCTCGCCCCGACCATCAATGATCGCAACGCGCCCATGTGGGAATGTATCGCCATTCCACATGGAAGCCGGTTGAGCTTCGGAACTCGGCGTGCCGGATCTCGTGCCTACCTCGCCGTCACCGGCGGGATTGATGTCCCGCCGGCACTGGGCAGCCGCTCCACCAACTGTGCAAGCAACACCGGCGGATTCCAAGGACGGCCATTGAAACCGGAAGACATCCTGCCTATCGGACCGCCAAACAAATCGGCACCTCGCTTGATCGGCAAGCGACTTCCCGACCGATTACTCCCTCGCTACGAACGGTCCGTAACCCTTCGCATCATTCCTGGTCCGCAACAAGACTTCTTCTTGAAAATGTCACTCGCCACGTTGATGGAAAGCGCCTATACCGTCTCCCCTCAGTCCGATCGCATGGGGTATCGGTTGACTGGACGTAAGATTGTTCGAAAGAAATCGGCGCAGTTCATCTCAGACGGCACCGTGATGGGGGCGCTACAAGTACCGATGGACGGGCAGCCTATTCTCCTGAT
>NZ_JBLYIG010000195.1:0-6254 GCF_049222245.1 Nitrospira sp. BLG_2
AAGAGGGCGATGCGGCGCCATCGGCTTCGGTGGTGGCGCGGCGCATCGCCCTTATCCAATGGTACTGGGCATCGGAAAGACGACAGACGGCCAGGAGGCCATCGATGGGCGATGTCGGATAGTCCGTCGGGTTGATCTGCGCCGCGGTCACGTGGAGCTTGCGCAGCCAGATGGGCGGATTGTCCGGATCGAAAGCCATGCGCGGATTGTACAGCACCGGCAGGGAAAGACAAAGCCGGTAGGTGAGTGTTCTGTCGTGGCCTCCTCCCCGCGCGACCTGGTGATTTCTAGGGAGGAAACGGCTATTCTTGCGCGCTGAGGCCGGTCACTCTTGAAGTTTGTCGCGGAATGAATCTCACCCCTTATCACACCAAGTTTTTCGCGCACGAACTCACCAAACGCTGTCCGTCGGACAGTATCGAAAAACTGGCCTCCGCCCTGGTTGATGCCCAGGTCGATCTGAATCCTCACCAGATTGAGGCGGCGCTATTCGCCTTCACATCGCCGCTCTCCAAAGGAGCCCTGCTGGCCGATGAGGTCGGCCTTGGGAAGACGATCGAGGCAGGGCTGGTGCTTTCTCAAAAGTGGGCTGAACGGAAGCGGCGGGTCCTCATTATCACGCCGTCGAACCTCCGCAAACAGTGGCATCAGGAGCTTCAAGAGAAATTCTTTCTGCCCTGTCGCATACTGGAAACGAAGTCCTACAAAGATGCCGTCCGGCAGGGGAACGTCCGGCCATTCGAGTGCAGCGACATCGTCATTTGTTCCTACCAGTTCGCGCGATCCAAGGCGGCTGAGGTCAGCCTCATGCGCTGGGATTTGGTCGTCATCGACGAGGCCCATCGATTGCGGAACGTCTACAAGCCGACCAACATCATTGCCAACACCCTGAAGCAGTCGCTGAAAGACGCGCCCAAGCTTCTCTTGACTGCTACACCGCTGCAGAACTCGCTGCTCGAACTCTATGGCCTCGTGAGTGTCGTGGACGATCGGATCTTCGGGGACCTCAAGAGCTTCAAGGAACAGTTTGCCAATCTGCACAACAAGCCGACCTTCGATATCTTGAAAGCACGGTTGCAGCCGCTGTGCAAACGAACGCTGCGTCGCCAAGTCTTGCCCTATGTTCGCTACACCAAGCGCCTGCCGATGGTCCAGCCCTTTACGCCGGCAGAGAGCGAAGACCGGCTCTATCATCTGGTCTCCGACTATCTCCGACGGGACAATCTTCAAGCCCTACCGGCCAGCCAGCGGACCCTGATGACTCTTGTGTTGCGGAAGCTCCTGGCCTCGTCCTCCTTCGCGATTGCCGGGGCACTAGCCTCCATGAACCAACGGCTCCGTGAACGGCTGCGCCAGGCTGATGGACCAAACCCACTGGAACAGGCGCTGGGAAAAGATTTCGAGGCCTTTGACGAAATGGCCGACGAATGGGAGGAGGAAGAACCCTCACCTGAACCCCTTACCGAAGCGGATCGGAAGGCCATTCAACAGGAAATCGAAGACCTCGAAGGTTTCAGGACACTCGCCGTCTCCATCACCCACAACGCCAAAGGGCAGGCCCTGCTGACCGCCTTGCGAACAGCCTTCGGCAAAGCCTCCGATCTCGGCGCAGCCCAGAAAGCCATTATCTTCACCGAATCCAGACGCACGCAGGAGTATCTCCTCCGAGTCCTCGCTGACAGTCCCTGGAAAGATCATATCGTGCTGTTTAACGGCTCCAACAACGACGAGAAATCCAAGCAGATCTATCAAGCCTGGCTCCAGCGTCATCAGGGAACCGACCGTGTCACCGGCTCCCGTTCCGCCGACATGCGCTCCGCGATCGTGGACTATTTCAAAGAGCAGGGCCAAATCATGATCGCCACGGAAGCCGGGGCCGAGGGCATCAATCTCCAATTCTGTTCACTGGTCGTCAACTACGATCTGCCCTGGAATCCCCAACGCATCGAACAGCGCATCGGTCGCTGCCATCGCTATGGGCAAAAGCACGATGTGGTCGTGGTGAACTTCCTGAATCAGACCAATGAAGCGGATCAACATGTCTTTCGACTGTTGTCGGAGAAGTTTCAGCTCTTCGAGGGCGTTTTCGGTGCGAGCGATGAAGTACTGGGTGCCCTCGAATCCGGCGTCGATTTCGAGAAGCGCATTGCGGACATCTATCAACGATGCCGGACTCCACAAGAGATCAAGACCTCGTTCGATCAATTGCAGAGCGAACTCGGCACGCAAATCGATGAAGCTATGACCCGCGCCCGCCAACTCCTCTTCGAACACTTCGACGACGAGGTGCGCGAAAAGCTCCGGGTCAGTGACGAGAACTCCAGGCTGTACTTGAATCGCTACGAGCGCATCCTCATGCAACTGACCCGCTTTGAACTGCGCGAGCACGCGGAATTTCTCACCGACTCGTCCTTCAAGCTCCGATCATGTCCCTTTGAAGGAGACATTGCTCTAGGGTTGTATGAGCTTCCGCGTCGAACAGGAGAAGCCCATCTCTATCGACTCGCTCATCCATTGGCTGAACGAGTCTTGGCGCAAGCGAAGGGCCGTGTGCTGGAACTGGCTGAACTGACCTTCAATTATGATAAGCACGACGGCAAAGTCACACTCGTCGAGCCGCTTATCGGGAAGGCGGGTCTCTTGAACGTGTCGCTCTTTACCGTCGAGGCGCTGGATCAGGCGGAGGACTATCTGATTTGCACTGGCGTAACGGATTCAGGTGAGGTGCTCGATGAAGAAGTCGTCCGGCGGCTGTTCTCCCTTCCCGGAACAGTGACCGAATCCAGAACATCATCAATCGACCATCCCGCCATTCGTGCCAGAACAGAAGAGCGACAGGAAGCCATCCGCCGACAGATTTCCAAACGTAATGCCGAGTTTTTTGAGGTCGAGGTCGATAAGCTCGACTCTTGGGCGGACGACCTGAAGGTGGGTTTGGAACGCGAGATTAAGGAATTCGATCGGCAAATCAAGGAGGCCCGCAAGGCTGCCGTGGCGGCACTGACGCTGGAAGAAAAGGTAGCTGGGCAGAAACAGATTAAGGCCCTAGAAGCCGAGCGGGGCAAGCGACGCCGGACCTTGTTCGATGCCCAAGATGAAATCGACCGCCGTCGAGAACAGCTCATTGCCGAGGTTGAGGGAAAACTGCAACAGCTAATTAGAGCGAAGTCGCTGTTCAGTGTGCGATGGAAATTAGTATGACCGCTTTCGTATTGTCTCTGGTGCAGCGATCCAGTGAAGGGCAAGAGACCCGTCGTGGGCGATGCCCTTTTCATGGTAGTATACCCCGAAAATTCGATATCCTTGGTGGAATTGCGAGACTGACCATCCTTTAAAACGTGATTCGAAATGGCAAGGTCGGATCTTTTAATTTCGCTAATCAAGAGTGGAAGGGACACCGCTAATCCTCGCTTCCGTCAGGCGGTTGAGGCGCTTATCGCTGAGGAGCGTGCCAAGAAGCACGCCATGCTTGCAGACCAACTGGCTGCCGCATATGCGAACGGGGTTAACGGTCAGCCGCAGTCCATGAGTACATCACCATCCCCTATAGCCGATTTGGTGTACGAAACCTGTTCCGATCGCGCTTTCGATAGTCTTATTTTGCCTGGCACGGTAGCAAAAGAATGTCGAGCGCTCATCGAGGAGCATCGACGCACAGATCTCTTGCGGTCTTTTGGTATATCGCCGCGGCATCGCGTTCTCTTGGTCGGCCCGCCTGGTAATGGCAAGACCTCCCTCGCAGAATCGCTCGCGAACGAGTTGATGGTGCCAATGCTGTCGATCCGATACGAAGGTATTATCGGAAGCTATTTGGGTGAAACGGCAACTCGCCTACGAAAAGTCTTTGACTATGCTAGGCAGCGAGCATGCCTGCTATTCTTCGACGAGTTCGAGACGTTGGGAAAAGAACGCGGTGATGAGCACGAAACTGGAGAAATCAAGCGTGTGGTCAGCGCACTGCTGCTACAGATTGATAGCCTACCTCCACATGTTGTCGTTGTTACAGCAACGAACCATCGGGAGTTGCTAGATCGTGCCGTTTGGCGGCGATTCCAGCTACGCCTGGAACTGCCTCGCCCTACACAACAACAGGCGACGGAGTTCCTCGATCGCCTGTTCGCTCAATTGGAGTTTGCACGTGGTCTGCAAGCTAGTATCTTTGCCAAATCATTTCGCGGCGCGAGCTACTCCGATATCGAGGACTTTGTGCGCGACCTTGCTCGCCGGTACGTCCTCGCGATTCCCAATGGTGATGTTCAGAAGATCGCTCGAGATCGACTAGCCGCATGGAAATCCCGGGCATGTTCCGAGTCTCGCTAATATAGGGACTGCATGCCCGAAAAGCCGATTCTTATATTCCCTGCCGCCACCGTTGCCGCAAGACAGCCTTTACCGCAAGCATTCTCACCGCCGCCCAAACGACCGACGCAAGTACAGCAAAGGACTCGTCTGGCTGCTCGATTTCAGGCACTTTCGCAGAGCTTTGGAGTAGTTCGCGCCGATACCACTGGCCTCGATCCAGAGCAGGTGGTGGTATTCGAGGTTGCTGGGTCCGTTGCCGACTTTCAGAACGTTGTTCGCCGAATCGGCGGAATGGAATGGCTTGGGGACTTTGAGGTTGATATCGCCGAACCCGCACCAGCCTTCTTTGAACAAGGTGTTTCCGTAACACCATTGCTTGGTCGCCTATTCGTTGTCATGAGCAATCAGACCAAAATAGCCGAAATTGTTCAACTCTGGAAAACATGGTCGAGATCAAGAGATGAAAAACTCCCGCATAATTTTGGGAAGTTAGCAGAAGTATTCAAGTTCCTGAATGATGTGCGCCCATGGAGTGTCCGGGATCGTCTTCGAGAACATGGTGCCCTAGAGTGGTGGCATGAGTGTCTATCCGCAGATAGAGCAACAATCCGTTTTGAAGTTGAGCTCTGGTGCCGTCAATCGGATGGAAAGCGAGTAGAGGCGTATGGGCGGCTCCAGAATCTTGTCCGAGAAGCCGGTGGGCAGTGCGTTACACAAGCTACGATTCCAGAGATCGACTATCACGGCGTACTTGTCGATCTCCCTTCCTCCCAAATCCGGACGACCATTGATGCCATCAACGCAAACCAAGATACAAAGCTTCTCCGTCTAACGGATATCAAGTATTTCTGTCCGATGGGGCAAGTTGTCATAGCTCATCCTGAAGAGTCGACGCCGGGGGCCTTTCGTCAGCAGCCTACTCCACAAGGCAATCCTATAGTCGCCTTGTTGGATGGTCTCCCACTTGAAAACCATACAACACTCCGAGATCGTCTGAGGATTGATGATCCTGATGGATTTTCAAGTCGATATAATGCCGATGAGCAGCGGCACGGAACAGCCATGGCCTCCCTAATTGTCCATGGCGAATTCGATGAAAATGAGGACGCGCTCCCACGGCCTGTTTATGCCAGACCGCTCATGTATCCTGGCCGCCCCGACGTTAATAATGTTCGATGGGAACAGTTGCCCGAAGATAGCCTCCCTGTTGATCTCACCTTTCGTGCCGTGCGCCGAATTTACGAAGGTGATGGTGCAACACCTGCGGTTGCGCCGACCATTAAAGTCATCAATTTCAGTATCGGGGACGTCAATCAGCTTTTCGATCGCGAGATGAGTCCCTGGGCACGTTTGTTGGATTGGCTCGCATGGAAATACAAAGTCACATTCGTGGTTAGTGCAGGTAACCACCACGGGAACGTTACATTGGAAACTTCTGCTGCGCAGTTAACAAATGTCACTGATGTGGACCTGTGTGCTCAAACACTACGTGCTATGGCGCGTGATCGGGTGAAAAGGCGCCTGCTTGCTCCCTCAGAGTCAATCAATGCGGTTACAGTAGGAGCGGCGCATGCCGACCTTGGGCCCAATAATCAGAATGCGGATATTCTGGATCTCTTCCGCGCTGCCCGTTATTGCAGCCCCATTTCTTCAGTTGCTAATGGATTTCGACGCTCTATTAAGCCTGATATTTTGGTTGCCGGCGGCAGACAATATTATCGCGCAAGAATTGCCAATTCAAACTCAAGTCCAGCAGTGCTTGAAGTATTGCGAAATCAATCGCGACTTGGCCAACATGTAGCTGCCCATGGAGGAACCGCCGTCCCGCCCAGTCACACGACACGAATCTGCGGAACCAGCAACGCCTCAGCTCTCACCACACGGCGATCTGCTCTATTATTTGAGCAGATCAACGCGCTTAGAGCCGACCCTGGGGGCGAAGCCCTTTCGGA
>NZ_JBLYIG010000196.1:0-2346 GCF_049222245.1 Nitrospira sp. BLG_2
CCCGACAACGGAAGGACGGCCGCGATAAAATATTGGTTCGCCTTCAACCTCGATTTGATGAGTTCCAACGATTCACTTGCCTTCTGGACGGAGGGATGAGCGGGAAAAGCAGCAAGGAAATGCCGGGTCTCCCGTTCCGCCAAGTGATCTTCACCTCGGCCGATGAAGTAATCGATCAGTCGAAGAGACGCGAGGTCGCCGGGATATGAATGGGGATAGGCATCCCGCACGCGGGTCAACCCTTTTTTGTCCAGCTTGTCCGTGATGAATTGGCGTATCTGCTCTCGTGTCTCCGCCATCTGTACGTCGGAGCTGCCGGCCATAAGCTCCAGCAAGGTATGGATAGCCCGGACATAGTCCTTTTTGTGAGCCAATGCCTCCGCAGTCAACTGTTGCGCCTCACGTCTGGTTGCATCGTCGGGTGCCGTTGTCCGTACTTGCGCCAGCAACGGCAGCGCCAGATCGATATTCCCCATGGCGGCATGGATGCGGGCCATCATGAGTTTGCTTCGGTCCACGAGGTCGGATTCGGGAAATTCCGTCTGAAGTTGGTTCAGATAGCGGAGCGCCTCTCCATAGTCCTTCATCCCGTAGAGCGCGGCTCCCAGCAACAGGTAGGTATCATCGAGATGTTCAGGTGGGGGAGTGGTCGTCAAAAATCGACGCAGGACTGTGGCTGCGGTTTCCGGATCGCCTTTTTCGATCAGATGTTTGGCTTGGTTCAAGACCAGCGGATTCGGAGGAATGATCTTTACGGAATCGGCCGTTTCTGCCTTGCCCGCTTGAGCCGGAACGAGGCCGGCGACGAGTATTAGCGCAAAGGCAATGACGACCACCAGCGGCCAGGCAGAGGTGGAAGAAGGATTGTGAGCATAGGCAAGCATTACGTTCGACCGGTGGTAGGCCGTAGCAGACTAGTATCGGAAAGGGTGCGACCTGTCAAGGAGAACTACGGCGGCATCATTGTACGAATGAAGGGAGTTCGCTATAGTTCCATCCGACGGCCATGGCTGAATCAACAGTAGCATTGCTGGACCCTCTTCTTGAACGGTATCTCAGCGAGCTTCGGATTGAAGGCGGGTTGGCGGCCAATACCCTTGAGTCCTACCGGCGCGACCTCTTTCGTTGGCAGCGATACTTGAGACAACAACAGCTCAGCATCGGAGACTCTGTTCCACCGCACACGATACGATCCTTCCTCGCATCGCTCAAACAAGAGGCCCTCACCGCTTCGTCGATTGCCCGACTACTCTCGGCGATGCGAGGGTGGTATCGCTTTCTGGTTCGAGAAAACCTCGTCGAGATATATCCTCTCCGGGATATGGCGACGGTGCGTCGGCCGATCCGACTGCCGAAGACACTGACGCATCAAGAAGTGACGGCGTTGCTGGAACTGCCGGCTCGCGATCGTGCCGAGGATCAACGCGACCGCGTGATGCTGGAATTGCTGTATGCGGCGGGCCTTCGCGTGTCGGAGCTTGTCGGGCTCAGCCTGTCGCAAATCGACGTGAATCTGGGCTGCGTGCGAGTCGTAGGGAAAGGAGCCAAGGAGCGAGTCGTCCCGATTGGCCAGACTGCGGGCAGGATGTTGGTTGATTACTTGGAACATGTGAGACCGGTTCTACTCAAAGGGCGATCGTCCCGCGTCTTGTTTATCAGTCGACGAGGACGAGGGCTCACGAGACAGGCATTTTGGAAGTTGCTTCTGCAGCGGGCACGACGCGCCGGTATTTCGAAACCGATCTCGCCGCACATGCTGCGGCATTCGTTTGCCACGCATCTGCTGGAAGGTGGAGCCGATCTGCGAGTCGTTCAATCCATGTTGGGTCATGCAGATATCGCGACGACTCAAATCTATACACACGTGGAAGGCAGCCGGTTGAGGCAGATCCATCGCCGATATTTCCCACGACAACTTGATCGAGGTCGGACACGCGCAAAAAATCGATCAAGCGGCCATAGTTAGGAACCGGGACATTGCGAAACCGGACAACAGTGCGCAAACCCGTTGACAAGAAAGGGTGGACTTGATACGCTCCGCGCGGTTGCTAAGAAAATCGGGCGGATAGCTCAGTTGGAAGAGCGCTGCCCTTACAAGGCAGAGGTCACAGGTTCAATCCCTGTTCCGCCTACCATTTGGAGTCATTGGTACGCAGAGACAGGAAATGTGCTTGCCGCGCGGAGGATCTGTTCCTACACGCAGGAAATTGATCGGCGACCAACGATTTCGTCTTATCGTGCTGCTGTTCTGCCAGAGATAGGTTTTGCGGGGCCGTCGTTCAGCCTGGTTAGGACGCCAGATTGTCAATCTGGAGGTCGCGGGTTCAAATCCCGTCGGCCCCGCCA
>NZ_JBLYIG010000197.1:0-1573 GCF_049222245.1 Nitrospira sp. BLG_2
GGGCAGATGAAAGACGGCCGAGTCTCGAGGAAAACCGTGTTTTTTGAGTCCGGTGAAAACGACCCATTGAGTCGTGATGGATTTTATGGCGCGCCGCTCTCGTTTGATCGTATTCGTCCATCGGACGGTGTCGGGTCCGTACGTAACCGGCGATGTGAGCGGGTCGTGGTAATGGATGGTCAAGTCAACCAGCGTGGTCGGGACGCCGATGACTTTCTCCTTCCGCTTTAGTCGGAACGATCCGTTGGGAATCGAGCGGCTGTTTGCCACCGTGAGATGAAGACCGGGTCCGGGCGGCGACGTTCCGAGGACATCCATGACAAAGGCCGAGGCTTGCGTCCGGGGGAGATCGTCTCCATAAAATACCAGGGGACCTGTGCTGGGCCAGAGGATGTGCATCCCAATATCCGAACGCTTCAACGCCGGGGCATGGCCGGCAGTCAGGTCATGCCAACAATCCTCATACGAGGCTTCAGTTGTCTTAGGATTAGGGGGATTGGCCGATGGCACGGTCAGGTGTTTGTATTGGCATGCGAAGTCCAGATGTCCAGCCGTGATCTTGTCGCCTTTGGAGATGGCTTCGGCATATCGAAGGGCCGTGTCGATGGCGGCTTTGTGGGCGGCCTTGTTTTCAGTCGCCTTCCGAGGAGCCTTGGGGGCCGCCGTGACAAGGTCGGGTACGGTTATCCCAAGTGCCGTCAGCAGTCCTGGGAGGAGTAAAATTCCAAGCAATAAATTCTTGTTCATCATGAAAAACTCGTAGTGTTGTGCATTTCAAATCAGACGATTTTCAGAATTTTCGCGCGCATCAACGCACGTTCGGCTGCCGATAAAGTCGGTACCGGGTTGTGGCGACAGAGCGCCACGGTTTGGCGCAAGGAGGTCACGAAGGTTTCACAGTTTGGGCAAGCGCCCAGATGTCGACGAATTTCCTGGCAAATGCGCGCCGAAAGTTCGTCATCAATGTAAGCGGACAACCGGCGAAGAATGCCCAAACACCGGTTCTTGTCATGAGCATGTCGAAGCCCAGTCGTTGAAGAATGCCGGTGCTGCTTGGAAGCGCCAGTTTTTCCCATGTGGATCCGTCCTTCCGTTACCCCCGTGCGCCATGGTCGTCGGGCATTTCCCCAAGACCTTGCGCACTGAGTTCACGGCGCACAAACAACCGAGCCCGATGCAAACGCGATTTTACCGCTCGTTCGTTCAGGCCCATGATGGCTCCGACCTCCTTGGCGCTTAACCCTTCCATGTCACGAAGCACCAAGACCATTTTGTACTTCTTCGGTAATCGGTTGATTGCGGCATCGAGCGCTTCCCGCAATTGTTTATTTTGGAGCGCGGCCTCGGGGTCGCGTCCATCGATCGGGATCTGCAAGTGAAATTCACCATCAGACGAGGGGATGAACTCCTCGAGCGACAACTCGCGTTCCGGGGCTCCTTTCCGTCTGCGCCGCATGCGGAGGCAGGCCCGCGAGGCGATGGTATAGAGCCACGTTGAAATCTGAGCATCACCTCGAAATCTATCGAGGCCTCGATAGGCATTCAAAAATGTCTCCTGTACCAAATCCTTTGC
>NZ_JBLYIG010000198.1:0-4073 GCF_049222245.1 Nitrospira sp. BLG_2
TTGGCCCGCTCCATGTTCTCAAAGGATCCGCCCCACGCGACCGTGTACCCGGTCGGCAACACCACATGCGCGGCAATCTTCTGCTGAGCTTCTGCGACCAGACTGCCGATGTCGCGCCCCATGGTGTTGAACCCGATCGAAACATATCGCTGGAGCCGTTCCCGGCTGATGCGGCCCGGTCCTTCCTCCAACTGCACGGTTCCCAGATCGGCCAGCGGGATGAGCGCCCCGGATCCATCGCTGAGCAGTATGTTGCTGATGGTTTCAACGCTGTCGCGGTATTGTTCGGGGAAACGGACAAACAGGTCGAACCGCTGCTGCCCCTCGTACACACGGGTGGCGGCTTGACCGCCGATCGCCGTGGTGATGATCTCACGCACATCGGCCACGTTGATCCCGTGTCGTGCGATTTTGCTCCGGTCGATATCGATGGTGAGATACGGTTGTCCGAAGAGCTGCTCCACCTTGATGTCCCGCACGCCGCGCACCGTTCCGAGCAAGCCGGCGATCTCGTCCGCTTTGCTCCGCAGGACCTCCAGATCGTCTCCGAACAGTTTGACGGTGGCTTCCGACCGGACACCGGAAATCAACTCATCGACCCGTTGTTGGATCGGCTGACTGATAAGAAACGTGGCTCCGGAAACGCTTGTCAAACGCTCACGGAACTTCTGCATCAGCTCCGGCATAGTCTTTGCTGTAGTCCATTGATCCAGAGGACGAAGCCGGACGACCGGATCGCTCTCGTTCGGCTCCTGAGGATCATTCCCCAATTCAGTTCGGCCGATCTTGGAGACCACCATTTCGACTTCCGGAAATTCCATGATCGCCTGCTGCATGCGTTTTTCAATCTCGATGGAGGCGGGAAGGGACACGCTCGGCAGACGAATGGTTTGAGGAGCGACCGATCCTTCGTTGAGAATTGGAATAAATTCGGTCCCCAGTGATGGAACCAACGCGAGCGCCCCGATCAATGCGCCGATGGCCATCACCAGCACGGCGGTTCGATGTCCAAGGGCCCATCGAAGCGCCGGCGCATAGATGCCCTTGGCGTGCCGAACGATCCATGGATCTTCCTCACTGCCTTGTTTGAGCGCCAAGGAACAAAGAACAGGCGATAGCGTCAGCGACAACACCAGCGACACCATCAGCGCGATCATGATGGTATAGGCAAGCGGCTTGAACATCTTCCCTTCCATTCCTTGCAGAGACAGAAGGGGCAGGAAAACAAGAATAATGATGAGAATGCCGAACACCACCGGTTGTCCGACTTCCTTCACCGCATTCGTGACGAGTTGCAGCCTGGGAATGGTGGCGGCAGAATGGTGCGAAAGATGACGATAGACGTTCTCCACCACGACGACCGATCCATCGACGATCATACCGATCGCGATCGCCAGTCCTCCGAGCGACATCAGATTGGCGGTCAGCCCGATTTGCCCCATGACGATAAATGTGGCCAGCGGCGCCAACACCAGCGTGCCGACGACGATCAAGGCGCTGCGAATGTTCCCAAGAAAGAGGAATAAGACGACGATCACGAGCACGACGCCTTCCCCCAGCGACTTGTAGACCGTATTCAACGCTTCGGTGATCAGTTCGATACGGTCGTAAAACGGCACGATGCGCATTCCGTCGGGCAACAGATTTTTCTCGTGAATATCGTTAATACGAGCCTTGAGACCTCCGACAACATCCCGAGCGTTACCGCCCCGCAACATGAGCACGATCCCGCTGACCACTTCGCGATCTCCGTTCAGAACCGTCGCCCCATGCCTGACGGCATGGCCGATCACGACTTGCGCCACGTCGGAGACATAGACCGGCGTTCCACCGGTTTCCTTGACCACGATACGTTCAATGTCCTGAAGCGAGCGGATCAACCCGATCCCGCGCACGATGTACTTCTCGGCATGTTTTTCCAGAATATTTCCGCCGGCGTTGGCGTTATTTCTCGCCACCGCATCGAACACCTCGCGAAGCGTCAGACTGTATTTCCGCAGCATGCCCGGCTCGACCAATACCTGATACTGTTTGACGTACCCGCCCATCGAATTGACGTCGATGACCTCCGGTGTACTTTTCAGCAGAGGCCGGATCACCCAATCTTGAATCGTCCGCTGTTCGATCAAGCTCTGTTGCTCCGCGTCGGCTTTCACAACGGAACCTTGCGGCTTCTCCAGATAATATTGAAATACCTCGCCCAAGCCCGTGCTGTTCGGCACCAGCATCGGTTCCGCGCCGGACGGAAGCTGTTCCTCCACTTCAAGCAGTCGTTCGAGGACCAGTTGGCGAGCCAGGTTGATGTCCATGGAATCGTCAAACACGATCGTAATGAGCGACAGACCGACTTTCGTGAGGGAACGCATTTCCGTGAGAGACGGCACCCCAGTGAGCTGCAGCTCGAGCGGATAGGTCACCAGACGTTCGACTTCGGCCGGAGAGAGACCGGGGGCCTTCGTCACGACCTGTACCAGAATGCTGGTCACATCGGGAAAGGCATCGATCGGAATGGTCCGAAAGGCATAGATCCCTCCGGCTCCGATCATGAGCGCGCTGATGATGATGAGCATCCGTTGACGCAAGGAAATGTCGAGGAGGCGGGAGACCATCAGACGGGTTTCTTCAGCAACTCGGACTTCAAGACAAACGCGCCGTTCGTCACGACCGGTTCTCCTTCGTTCAGGCCGCCAAGGATGGCGGTGACCGTCCCATTGGATTCGCCGATGTGCACTTCCCGCAACTCATACTCGTTTGCGGCGCGTTGCACGAAGACGAAGGTGCGTCCCTGATCGCGTTGCAACGCGGCTTCCGGCACCGCCAGTTGATCGGGCTGTGCGTCGGAAAAGAGTCGAATCGTGGCGAACATTTCCGGCTTGAGCCGCCCATCCCGATTGGGCAATTCAATTCTGAGCTGCATGGTGCGCGTGACAGGATCCAACACATCGGCGACGTAGGCAATTGTGCCTTTGAACACGTCTTTCGGATAGGCGTTGATCCGCACTTCCTGGGTACCGCCCGACGCATGGATAGCATGGACGAACGGAATGTCCTTCTCCGGAATATTGGCTTGAACCCAGACTTCCGAAAGATCCGCGATCACGAACAGATTCTCCGTGGTCTCGACCACTTCACCTCGCGTCAACTTGCGTCCGATGATACGGCCGGCGAAGGGTGCCACGATCGGCACGACGGATCGAATCTGTCGACTGCGGTCGAGACGGCTGAACTCTCCCTCATCCATGCCGAGCAACTTCAGCCGATCACGCGACTCATGGGCCTCCGCCTGAGTGCTCAAGAGATCGGCCTGTCGGCGTTGGGCTTCTGCCTCGCCAATGACCTGCTCCCGCAGGAGAAATTGAGCTCGGCTGTATGCCTGCTCGGCGACGTGGAGCTTGGCCTTGGCCTTGAGATAGGCAGATTGGGCCAGCCCGAGCTCGCTGCTGTAGATGATGGCCAGGGAAGCATTGGCTTTCACTTCTTGCCCGAGTTCTGCATACACTTCGACCACTCGCCCGCGAACCAGCGTCGTGATCTCCGCCATGTTCCGTTGATTGGGTTGAACGCTCGCAGGAAAATCCCGGTGCGTTCGAAAGTCACTGCGCGTCACTGGTTGGACCATCAGTCCCACGCGTGACGATTCTTCTGTCGACAACGTAATGAGACCTGGAGCCGAGATTGCCACAGGCGATTTGCTCGCCACCACATCGCTCGGGGTCCCATCGCAGCCTGATTCCATCACGATCAAACAGAACAGGAGACCCAGCGCGCCTCGCCTGATGGGTAACGATGGAGCCCGCACTGACTCGATTGATCTTTTCACAATGTCCCCCCTACCGCCTGTTCAAGCCGAGCCAGCGAGACAGAGAGGTCGTGCCGTGCTTGAGCATAGTCCACTAAGATCTGCCGCTGCACGCGTTGGGCATCGAATACTTCCAGTAAGCTGGACGCTCCCTGCTGGAAACTGAACTGCGCAAGCCGCAAAGCCTCCTGGGCCTGCTTCAGCAACCCCTTATCGAATACATCTATCAACTCCACCGTGGTGCGGACATCCTGATAGTGTTGATGGACGGCTC
>NZ_JBLYIG010000199.1:0-7396 GCF_049222245.1 Nitrospira sp. BLG_2
TGATCCTTTTATCTTGAGTTTGGCCTCCACGGAAGACGGAGCAGTCTATGCCGGTACGTTTCGTGGTGGAGTGTTTCGCTCGCGCGATGACGGGAACAGCTGGCAGCCGGTTAATGCGGGGCTCAAACGGCTTGAAGTCAAAACATTACTGACAGTGGACCACGAGCTTTTTGCAGGTACCGGAGACGGCGTGTATCGCTTGCATGGCTCCGAGGATCGTTGGACGTCTGTGACGTCGGGGTTAGACGATATTCTGGTCCATGCCCTCGCTCGCTCTGCGGATGGAACCTTGTTCGCTGGCACTTCCGGTAAAGGCATCTTTCGGTTCAGCCCTCGCTCGACCGGCTGGGTTCGTATGCGGCATGGGTTGAAAGACCACGAGGGAATGATTGAAAACTTCATTCGTGTTTTGGTGATTGATCAGGACCAGAGTATCTTTGCCGGCACGTTCGACGGTGGAGTCTTTCGCAGCACCGACGGAGGCCTGACGTGGCGACCAATCAGCCGGGCTCTACCCAACGACTCCATCAGGGGTATCGTATGTAGTGACCAAGGAGTGGTTGTGGCGACTGGGCATGGGATTTTTAAGACCGTGGATAAGGGCAGGCAATGGATTCCCGTCAATAAAGGTCTGGCGAACCTTGCCGTGCAAGTGTTGATCGGGTCGACGGATAAAGGTCTGTATGCGGGGACGAGCTCGGGGGTGTTTCGCAGCGATGATGGTGCCTCTTGGGTGGCCGTCAATCAGGGATTGGAGGCGGGAATAGCGCCCCCGCCATTTCTCTTTCGCTAAATCTAGAAAGGACGAATGTAATGGCTGATGGAGGCGATAGGATACGGGCAACGATTGCTGTTAAGGGTAAGGGGCAACCCGTGGGAGAAATTGTACTTAGGTTCTTTCATGATGTGGCGCCAGGCCACGTCAATAATTTCGTCAAACTTTCCCGAGACGGATTTTATAATGGGACGACGTTTCACCGTGTCATCCCTGGTTTCATGATTCAAGGCGGAGATCCCAACAGTAAGAATTCTGACCGTTCATCCCATGGAATGGGCGGACCGGGTTACAAGGTGAAGGCGGAGTTCAACAGTACTCCGCACAAGCGAGGCATCGTGTCGATGGCCCGCGCGAACGATCCGGATAGCGCTGGATCACAGTTCTTTATTTGTGTCGCAGACGCTAATTTTCTCGATTGGCAATACACGGTCTTTGGAGAGGTGGTCAGTGGAATGGAGGTGGCCGACAAGATCGTCAATATGAAGCGTGATGGGAGAGACAATCCGCTGGAGCGAGTTGAGATGACCGTCACGATCAGTGAAGGATGAGCGGGAAGGTGAGACGTGAGCTGCAAAGAGATCAATAATAGCAGAAGCCGGATGGTTGCCGTACTTCTCATGATTTATTCCGCACTGTCGGTCGGTTGCGCCGCTCCCCATGTGCCATCGCGAATTATTTATGAGGATCCGGTCAACTTTGTGCGATTGGAAGAGGACTCGGAAGTGCTCCCGGAATGGCCGCCGAGCCACCATAGCCATCCGTTCATGATCGAACCGGAAAAATTACGGACCATTTTGTCGGGATTGAAGGTACAGGAGCATTGGATTGCGTTGCAGCGGTGGATACGAGGAGAATCTCCCCTGGTTCCGGCCTTCACGGATGAAGAGTTGGACCTCTTGTCTGTACGCATATCGGAGGCGCTGGCGGAGGCGAGAAACAATGAGCGGGTTACCTTCTATTTGAGCCAGCCGCAGACATTCTCAAGACGAATTATCACGACGGGCGGACTGTATGTTCATGGGACTGAACTGCACATACTTCTGGGGAATTGGAGAATCATTTACGGCATCCCGGCTTATGGGATGATTTATGATCGGCGTTACCCTATGCGGCCGACTGCGGCGAAGGGATTCGATCTGATCTTTCAGCCGTCCCAAGCCGTGATTCCCATGAAGAGCAGCCTGCTGGACGGTATTTTGGCTAATGCGAAGGACGAACTCATCATCGATTTGGCGAAACTCGATCCGCCGGATCCGGAGGTTTCCCTCATAAGGTCATGTGTAACTCATGAGTCGCTGTGTTAACGGGCCGCCAAACGGTATGGGGCGCGTTCTAGTTGATGCGAGAAAAGGTCGCCGAAAGAAATGGAAAGAGGAAGAGAAACGTCTTATCGACCCCTCAGACCTAAGTAATACATTTTGGGTACTTCCGCCAGTGCTTCGGCGATGGACTGCCAGCCGAGCTTGCTCTGGCCTTCAATACGGTCACAAAAGCGGATGGGTAATTCGTCCACACCCGCACCCAGCCGTAGGGCTCGCCAGGCCAGTTCTACTTGAAAGATGTACCCTTTTGCCCGGACGGTTTCGAGGTTCATCCGTGCCAAGAGATCACGACGATAGCAACGGAATCCTCCCGTCCAGTCACGGATAGTGGAGCCCAAGAAGAGGCTGACGTAGGTGTTCCCGCAGCGAGAGACAAAACGGCGACTTGCGTTCCAGTTTTCAGTCCCCCCGCCGGGCACGTAGCGACTCCCGATTACAAGGTCGGCAGTCCGGCTGCGATGTACCAAGCGTGGCAGATCCCAGGGAGCATGACTGAAGTCACAATCCATTTCGATGATAAGGTTGTAATTGCGCTGCAGTGACCACTTGAAGCCAGCGAGATAAGCCGGTCCAAGTCCTTCTTTTTTCGACCGGTGTAGGACATGTACATGTCCATGCTTGCAACTGAGTTGATCGGCTAACTCTCCGGTTCCGTCAGGCGAGTTATCATCAACGATCAAGATATCGGTCACAAGATATTGGCCGATCGCCGAGACAAGCGCCTCAAGATTGGCGCGTTCATTATAGGTTGGAAGGACAATGACGATCGATTGTTTGAAATCGAACGGTGAGGCAGGGACCAGTTGTTTACCTGCCGCTACTTGGGCATACCCTAGATACTGGGTTTCAGCAGAATCGTGCGGACTGATAGCAATGCGTGCGCTGTCGGCACCTCGGGCGATCAGTTCCTCAGCAAGCTCGAAGTCTGAGACAGCGTATGCTTCATCTATGCTCAGTTCTTTGAGAGGAAGGACACAGTTGCTTCTGCGGACGGGACAGTAGCGTACGGGAGATGCCGGAGCTTTCTTGACTAAGTGCAGAGAGAGTGATTCGTCAGTGGGCATAGAGATTGTTCTGTAACCTGACCTGAAGACGGCGGCATTGTAAACGACAGTATGTACACCGGCAAGTCGAAGTCTCGCTTGGCTGTCTGTCGACTCACGCGCTTTTTGACAGTATGGGAAAGGCTATGCTACAGTCCGCGATCCGTTGATATTTCAGGTTTTTCTATACATAATTTCTTAAGGAACACGGTATGAGTGGGACACTGGCGCAAGTAGTTGTCGTGGCAGGAGCGGGACCGGCTGGTATGGCTGTTGCCAGCGCGCTCTCGAAAGCCGGCCACGAAATCATTATTCTCAATCGTGATATTAAATTCGGCGGATTGGCAGAATACGGGATATTCCCATCTAAGCTGAAACTGCGCGGGGGTCTCAAGAAACAGTATTGGGAACTTCTTCAACAGAAGAACGTCCATTATTTTGGGAATGTCTCCATCGGGAATGGTAAGGACCTCACGGTTGAAGATATGCAGGGGCTGGGTGCAAGCGCGATTGTCTTCGCGATCGGTGCGCAGGGAACCAAGGCCATTGGTGTCGAAGGGGACTCGGCTCACGGCGTGTTTCATGCAAAAGATGTGGTTTATCACTTCAATCGTTTACCGGGCTTTGGCGATCGCCCCTTTGATATGGGAAAACATGTCGCCGTGATCGGGGCGGGGGATGTGATGGTGGACATTGCTCACTGGTTGATTCGCTACAAGAAAGTAGAACGGGTCACGGCGATCGTCAGGCGGGGACCCGTGGAACGCAAGTACAATCCAAAGGAAATTCGCAGCATCTGTGCCAACATGGATCTCGAGGGGATTAAAGCCGAGTTTGAGCGCATCAAGGACCGTCTTGCCAAGGTTGGGCAGAATCCCGATGAAGTCCTACAGGCATTCACCGACGAGTTTACTAAATGCGAGCCGAAGCTGACCGAGACAAAGATGGGGTTCCGCTTCCTTGCATCTCCAAAGCGCATTCTGGTCGACAGCAATAATCGGGTTCGCGGACTTGAAATGGAAGATAACCGACTTGACCCGAAGGGTGAAGATACCGTCGCCGTGGGGTTAAAGCAGTATTATGAATTTTCCTGCGATTCGGTTGTTTTTGCTGTCGGCGACAAGGTGGATGAAACGGTTGGTCTACCTTATAAAAACGGGATGTTTACCACGAATCCCAATAAGACCGGTCATGATCCTGATGATGCACTCTTTCAGGCCTACGATGAGTCTACAGGCAAGGTGATGGATGGTGTATTTTTGGCTGGTTGGGCTCGAAAAGCTAGTGAGGGTCTCGTCGGCGTCGCGAAGCGTGATGGAGATTGGTGTGCGGAAATCGTCGAGCGCTATTTGGCGACTAAGAGCGGCAGAGACGTGAAAGTGGTGCTTGATCATGTGCACTCCCTTCTCCGAAAGCGGCAAAGTCGTCCAGTCGACGTGAACGGCTTACGGGCACTCGATGTGGCAGAACGCGCATTTGCCGGGAAAGTCGACTGTATCGGAGAGTTCAAGTTTTCAGCAAATCAAGACATGCTTGAATATGTTGACAAATATATTGGATAGGGGAGCGCACAGAGTCGTTGAATCGCGCCCTTATCCATGCCCCCATTTCAGTTTTTCCCGCAACACCTCATAGTAGTGGCTTTCTGGAAATCTAATCAGTCTCGTCCGATAGTCTGAAGCCTGAATTACTGCCGTATCTCCCTGTGTCATGGCAACGCCAACTTGCCCATCGAGTGTGGCCATCGATCCGTCGTCCTTACTCGTCAACGTCACTTCTATGACCACATCATCTGGTACGATTAACGGACGATGCGTCAATGTATGGGGACAAATTGGGGTTAAGATGAGCGCCTGAAGGGCGGGGTTCATGATGGGTCCACCAGCAGAAAGGGAATAGGCGGTAGAGCCTGTCGGTGTTCCGATGATCAGGCCATCACCACGTAGATTTGTCACGAACTGGCCCCCTATGGCGATCTGTAGTTCAATCATACGAGCGAGGGTGCCTTTACTGATGACGACATCATTGAGTACGATTCCTCGTGCGACTGTTTCTCCGTGCCGATGAACGTGCGTCGCTAGCATCAGTCGTTCGTCGAGAGTAAAGTCGTTAGCGAAAACCCGTTCCAGCGAAGGATAGAGGTTGTCCAGCCGCACCTCGGTTAAGAAGCCAAGCCCGCCCATGTTGACACCCAAGATGGGACTGCTTCGTTCTGCAGCCAGTCGAGCGGCATTCAGAATGGTTCCGTCTCCGCCCAGCACTAAAAGCACATCGGCCTTCTCGGCGAGTTGCGTTTTCTGAATTCCGCCAGGTTCGTTCAGTAACATTGCAGACGTTGTATCGAGAAGGACATTGATGCTGCGGGCTCGGAGCCATGCAACGACCCCGAGCAATGTAGTCCTGACTTCAGGAAACTTTGGTTTGGTGAGAATGCCGATACTTTTACTTTTCATGGATCGCCTAGGCGCGAGCGGTCAAAGGAGGGCGATTGTATCGGGATGCTTCTTTTTATGTCAACGCACGGTCAATCACATGAATGAGTTGCTCTGCAAGAAGAAAAGAAACAACGATCGATGTTTGTCATAAGTGCCATGCCGTCTTGTTATCCGCTCAACCTTGACTCTGAAGAATACTGTGGTTAGAATTAGGCCAAGATTTTTCAACGGTTTTGCTCGAACGCGGCCAAGGTTCGCATTCACGAGTAAGGAGGCAGGATGTTCGAACGATTCACGGACAAAGGTCGAAAGATCATCATCCTCGCTCGCGAGGAAGCCGAGCGGCATCAGAACGACTATCTAGGGACTGAACATCTCGTCTTGGCCATACTTCGTGAGTCCGATGGCATTGCTCTGATGATACTGAAGAAAATGGGACTCTCTACAGAGCAGATCAGGTTAGAAATCGAGCGAAATCTGCCTGGCGGAGGGACCACTATGACATTCGGGGAGATTCCTTTTAGCCCACGTGTGAAGAAGGTCATCGAATACGGAGTCGAAGAAGCCCGTTTGCTCGGTCACAATCACATCGGCAGCGAGCATCTTCTTCTCGGCCTTCTTCGTGAAGAGGAAGGGATAGGTGGAAAAATCCTTCGCAGTCTGGGCGCAAATCTGTTGACTGCACGGCAGTTAACTGTGACATTTCTGCGGAAGTCGGCTCCGCGCGAGCGTGATCGGAAGAGTAATACTCCGGCTCTCGACGAATTCGGTCGTGATCTGACTCAGTTGGCCCAAGAAGGTCAACTAGATCCGGTGATAGGCAGGGCCGATGAAATTGAGCGTGTACTGCAGATCCTCAGTCGAAGGAGCAAGAATAATCCTGTCCTGATCGGTGAATCCGGTGTCGGAAAAACCGCCATCGTCGAAGGACTTGCTCAACGGATTGTTCAATCTGAAGTTCCCGATAATCTGCTCTCTCGTCGGGTCATTGCCTTAGATCTGGGTTCTCTGGTCGCCGGCACCAAGTACCGAGGGCAGTTCGAAGAGCGTCTCAAGGTCGTGATGAAGGAGATAGTTCAAGCCGGCAATATCATCATTTTTATCGATGAGTTGCATACGTTGGTTGGGGCAGGAGCCGCAGAAGGGTCCATTGATGCCTCCAATATGTTGAAGCCGGCCTTGTCACGCGGAGAAATCCAATGCATTGGGGCCACAACGCTGGATGAGTATCGAAAGCATATTGAAAAAGATGGTGCGTTGAAACGGCGATTTCAACCGATTCATGTTCAACCGCCCAATCTCGACGAAACTGTCCGCATCATCCAAGGACTTCGAGACCGATACGAAGAACATCACGGAGTGGAAATCACGGAAGACGCCATCGTTGAGGCCGTCAAGTTGTCCGATCGGTATATCACCGACCGGTTCCTTCCGGACAAAGCAATCGATTTAATAGACGAAACCGGGTCACGGGCGAAGCTTCAGACCTATGCGCTTCCCACTGAATTGAAAGCGATGGAGCAAGAGCTGAAGAAGGTTTCGCGAGAAAAGGAACTCTCGATATCCATGCAGAATTTCGAGGAAGCCGTACGACATCGGGAGGAAGAAGAACGGCTCCGTAAGCTGCTCGACGAATCCAAACGAGAATGGAAAAAGAATCAGGAAAAGAACAAGCCCGTGATCGGCAAAGAGGATGTCGCCTACGTCGTTTCAAAAATGACCGGTATTCCGCTCTTTAAGCTGGAAGAAGAAGAGTCCAACAAGCTGCTGCGTATGGAAGAGTTTCTTCATAAGCGAGTCGTCGGTCAGAATGAGGCC
>NZ_JBLYIG010000200.1:0-9232 GCF_049222245.1 Nitrospira sp. BLG_2
GATCATTCAATATACCCGGTTCGGGACGATCGGCATTGCCCTGATTCAGGGGTTTGGTATTGCGGTTGGACTGGAACAAATGAATCAGGGAGCGTTTGTGCTCAATGCGGGATGGGGATTCCGTCTCATGACGGTCATCACCCTGACGGCTGGCACGGGTTTCTTGATGTGGCTCGGTGAACAGATCACTGAGCGAGGAATCGGCAACGGAATCTCTTTGATCATTTTTGCCGGTATTGTCGCCAGGCTGCCTGCGGCCGTGGCGCAGACCTACAATCTGTATGAAATCGGCCAGCTCAACGCGTTCTTATTGATTGCACTGGCTCTATTGATGGTAGGCGTTGTGGCCGCGATTGTTTTTTTGGAAAGCGGACGACGAAAAATTCCTGTGCAGTACGCGAAACGGGTGATTGGGAGACGAGTCTATGGAGGGCAGAGCACACACATTCCGTTGAAGATCAATACGGCCGGGGTGATTCCTCCCATATTTGCCTCATCGATCATCGCGTTCCCTGCGACCATTGCAGGGTTTTTCGAGACGCCATGGGTGAAATCAATCGGAGCGCAGCTGGCTCCGGGATCGCTGCTCTACACATTGATGTATGTGGGGCTCATCATCTTTTTCTGTTTTTTCTACACCGCGGTGGTCCTTAATCCCGTCGATATGGCCGATAACATGAAAAAGTACGGAGGTTTTATTCCTGGTATCAGGCCTGGTCAACGAACCTCTGACTATATCTACAATGTCCTCACGAAGATTACATTCGCGGGCGCCATCTATCTGGCCATTGTCTGTGTGATTCCTGAGTTTTTGATTTATAAGCTGAATGTGCCATTTTATTTTGGAGGCACCTCCCTGTTGATTGTTATTGGTGTGGGTTTGGATACTGCCCAGCAAATTGAATCCCATATGCTGATGCGGAATTACGAGGGATTCTTAGGCAAGGGCATGGCTCCATTGCGCGGGAGAAGTGGTTAGATCATGCGGCTTGTGTTTCTCGGTGCTCCAGGCGTTGGGAAAGGCACGCAGGCTGACAAAGTCGCCGCTCAGTATCGCATTCGTAAGATTTCGACCGGTGATTTGCTTCGGGAGGCGGTTCGAAATAAGACAACCTTGGGTCTTGAAGCTCACGAGCATATGGATCAGGGAAAGCTGGTCCCGGATTCAGTCGTCATAGGACTGGTACGGGAGAAGCTGAATGATCCGTCACATGCTAATGGATTTATTCTCGATGGGTTTCCGAGGACGGTTCCTCAGGCGGAATCGCTTGCGAAGGTGCTCGTCGCGCGAGACCTTCATCTGGATCGAGTGATTAATTTCAGAGTTTCTCGAGAGGAAATCGTGAAGCGGTTGAGCGGGCGCCGGAGCTGTCCAAAGTGCCAGGCAACTTATCATGTGGAGTTCGCTCCATCCAAGACCAGTAGTGTCTGTGAGCGCTGCGGAGAAACCTTGGTTCAGCGAAGCGACGATCAGCCGGAAGCCATAGAGACCCGTCTCCGTGTGTATGAAGAGCAGACGGCGCCGTTGATCAACTTTTATGAAAAAAAGCATTTATTGTCGCACCTTAACGGTGCCGAGACGGTTGAAACGGTATACCAGAACCTCGTGAAAGCGCTCGCGATACCTCAGACGGCATGATCATTCTGAAAACGCCCGCCGAGATTGTAGTGATGGCAGAGGCGTCAAGAGTGGTCGCTGAAGCGCTTGAGATTGTGAAGGAAGCGGTCTGTCCTGGTATCAGCACGGAAGAGCTAGACCGTATTGCTGAAGAGGCGATACGGTCCAGAGGAGCGGTTCCGGCGTTCAAAGGTTATCGGAACTATCCTAAGACACTCTGTGCGTCCGTGAATGAGCAGGTTGTTCACGGTATCCCTTCGAAGCGAAAGGTGAAGGAGGGGGATATCATCGGCCTTGATCTCGGTGCTATTGTGGGTGGGTTTTATGGGGATTCAGCGGTAACAGTGGCGGTTGGTCGGATCCAGGAGGGGACGGCAAAATTGGTTCAGGTGACGGAAGAAGCGCTGTATCTTGGGATCAGGCAGGCTGTGGTCGGCAACCGTTTGACCGACATCTCGAATGCTGTGCAGCAACATGTTGAATCTGCCGGGTTCTCCGTTGTTACCGAATTTGTGGGGCATGGGATTGGTCGGCAACTGCATGAAGAGCCTCAAGTCCCTAACTATGGGAAACCCGGTCAAGGGCCTCGATTGCAACCGGGTATGGTCCTGGCCATTGAACCGATGGTGAACATGGGTCGGAGTGCCGTTCGTGTCCTTGAGGATCGGTGGACAGCGGTCACGGTCGATGGGAGCCTATCTGCTCACTTCGAGCATACGATCGCCATCCAACCGAGCGGAGCGCCTCGCATTTTAAGTCAATTGGAGAAGGCCTAGATTTATTTCTCAAGAGAGATAAGAAGGCGTGGCAAAAGAAGACATTATTGAAATCCAGGGCTCGGTAGCGGAGACGCTTCCTAACGCCATGTTCCGGGTCAAGCTGGACAATGGCCATGTCATACTGGCTCACATCTCGGGGAAAATGCGGATGCATTTTATCCGTATCCTTCCCGGCGATAAGGTCACGGTGGAAATGTCACCATACGATTTGACCAGGGGTCGAATTACCTATCGCTTCAAGTAACGGAGCAGCGAATTGTTATGAAGGTCAAATCATCAGTGAAGCCCATATGTGCCAAATGCAAAGTTGTGCGTCGTCGGGGGGTCGTAAGGATTTTATGCAAAAACCCACGCCATAAGCAGCGACAAGGATAACAGGGAAGTGTCGAGCGATGAGTGCTGGGTTCTGAGCCCGACATTACAGATGGATCCAATGAGAAAACATCTCATTACATAGAACTCAGCACTCAGAACTGGAGGGGGAATGGCACGTATTGCCGGCATCGATTTGCCACGGAATAAACGAACGGATATTGGATTGAGCTACATCTATGGAATCGGACGAATGTCGGCTCAAAGGATTCTCAATGAAGCGGGGCTCGATGGGGCGGTCCGTGTCAAGGATCTGAGCGAAGATAAGATCGTCAAATTGCGTGAAATCATCGAGCGTGACTACCGAGTCGAGGGAGATCTACGCAAAGAAGTGTCGCTGAACATCAAGCGGTTGATTGATACGGGGACCTATCGAGGGTTGCGTCATCGCAAAGGTCTGCCCGTCCGCGGGCAGCGAACCAAGACCAATGCTCGAACGCGTAAAGGACGGCGTACAGGCGTCAGTAGCAAGCCGCGACCCACGGTAACCAAAGGGGCTTAAGCACCTAGTGTACTGAAACAGCCGGAGGAGTTCGCATGAGCGTCAAAAAAGGGAAAAAGAAAGAACGTCGGATTGTTCAGAGTGGGGTGGCGCATGTTCAGGCGTCATTCAACAACACGATTGTGACCATCACTGATATGAGCGGAAACACAGTGGTATGGGCAAGCGCAGGCAATCAAGGGTTCAAAGGCTCAAGAAAGAGCACCCCTTTTGCCGCGCAGCGCGCGGGTGAGGCCGCAGCGAGAAAAGCTATGGAAAGCGGGATGCGGCAAGTCGATGTGTATGTGAATGGACCAGGTTCAGGTCGAGAGTCAGCGATCCGTTCACTTCAGGGAGCAGGTTTGCGAATTAATTTGATTCGCGATGTCACGCCGATTCCGCATAATGGATGTCGACCGCCCAAACGACGACGAGTGTGACGCCATGTGCGTAGGGTTATGCGTGGCTAAGCGAGACCCCGGGATGGGTTTTAGATAATCCGTAAGTTATCTTGCTAGGAGGAAGCAGTGGCAAAGTATCGTGGCCCAGTCTGTCGGTTGTGCCGGAGGGAAGGTGAGAAACTGTTCCTCAAGGGCACGCGCTGTATGACGGAAAAGTGCGCGGTCGAACGCAGGAGTTATCCGCCTGGTCAACATGGGCAGGGTCGGCAGCGAACGTCCGACTATAGTTTACAGCTGCGTGAAAAGCAGAAGCTGCGTCGAATCTACGGACTTCAGGAACGCCAATTTCGCGGCGTCTTCGAACGTGCAGAACGTCAGACCGGCGTTACAGGCGATGCCCTGTTGCGTTTGCTTGAGTGTCGCTTAGACAATGTCGCGTATCGCTTGGGATTCGGCGCTTCCCGCAAGCAAGCTCGTCAGATGGTGAGTCACGGTCATCTCACGATAAATGGTAAGAAAATCACGGTGGGTGGTGCGTTGGTGAAACCAGGAGATGTGATCGAGATTCGTGAACGAAGTCGTGATTTAGTTGCCATCCAGGCGGCATTGGAATCGGTTGATAGTCGCGGCATTCCTGACTGGCTTGAGCTTGACAAGGGAGCTTTCAAGGGAACGGTGCGCGCATTGCCTGCAAAGGAGCAGATCACATTGCCGGTCAACGAGCAGATGGTGGTGGAATTGTATTCGCGATAGTTTGTCGGTCTGAGATGAGCTCTTTCGACATTGGCGAAACCTGCCAATGTCTTGGTTATTCGATGGTATGGAGGATGGGTCATGATCAAAGCGATGAAAGACTTTCAGATCCCGATGCGGGTGGAAGTCGACAAGGATGCAGAATCTCCCACATTTGGGCGGTTCACCACGGAGGCGTTTGAACGAGGGTTTGGCACCACGATTGGTAATGCCCTCCGTCGCATTTTGTTGTCGTCGCTTACGGGGGCCGCGGTTACCACTGTGAAGATTGAAGGGGTCGTGCACGAGTTTTCCACGATCTCTGGTGTGACAGAAGATGTCACGGCCATCATTTTGAATATCAAAGGCTTGCGGATGGCACTCCACACGGACAAGCCGAAGACAGTACGGTTGAAAAAGAAGGGGCCTGGAGAAGCAAAGGGATCAGACATTTTTCACGATGGCGACTTGACGATTCTCACGCCTGATTTTCATATTGCCACGCTCGACAAGGATGCGACTCTGGATATTGAGATGACGGTGAAGCATGGTCGTGGCTATGTGCCGGCCGAGCGTAATAAAGAAGAGGGATTGCCGATCGGGGTGATTGCCATCGATTCCATTTTCTCTCCGATCAGGAGAGTTAATTTCCATGTCGAAAATGCGCGGGTTGGCCGTATGACTGATTATGACAAACTGACGATGGAGATCTGGACCGACGGCACCATCAGCCCTCGTGACGCCCTGTCTACGGGGGCCGGGATTTTGCGTGAACATCTGGATATTTTCATCAATCCGGAAGAGCGCAGTGAGGGAAAGAGCGAGGCCGGCTATGAGGAGTCCCAGCGGGAAGTGAACAAGAATCTCTCTCGTAGCGTGAATGAGTTGGAATTGTCTGTTCGCGCGGCCAATTGCCTGAAGAATGCGAATATCAAAACGATCGCCGACCTTGTACAAAAGTCGGAAGGTGAGATGCTCAGGACAAAAAATTTTGGGAAAAAGTCCCTCAACGAGATTAAAGAAATTCTTTCTGAAATGGGGCTTTCATTAGGAACAAAGATAGAGGCTGCGTCTCCGCACAATGGAAGCCCAAAACCTGAATGATGTTTTCCAATCAAGAGGACTACGGTGCGACATAGAAAAAAGGGGCGACAACTTGGACGGCAGACGAAACATCGGGAGGCGTTGTTTCGGAACTTGGTCACCTCATTGTTAGATCGAGAGCGTATCGAGACTACAGGAGCTAAGGCTAAGGAGATACGAGGATTTACTGATCGTATGATTACCCTTGGCAAGGAAGGTACGCTGTCTGCACGCCGCCGAGCCCTAGGGTTTATTCGCAGCAAGGCCGTTGTGTCTAAACTGTTTGGCGATGTGGCGACACGATTCAAAGATCGATCCGGGGGCTACACCAGAATTATCAAAACTCGTCGCCGCATTGGCGATGCGGCTGAAATGGTCGCTATCGAGTTAGTTTCTCGTCAGGAACAAGCCACAAAGAAAAAGTCCGATACGCGTACAGCTCAGCCTGCACCTGCCGAGGCCGGAACATCGGCATAGTTTTTAGTCACGATATTCAGTTGCCATGCTAAAGACTCCCATGTGCCAACACATGGGAGTCTTTTACTTTCAGTTCACTGGAGGACGTTTACTTGGCAGGCCGTGCATGCTACGATCGTGCCAGGTATCCTATTTATCTACCACAGAGGAATTCCTAAAGCATGTGGGAGCTTGTAGCGAGGAGGGTCCTTCTGGCTTTGAGCGTGCTGTTAGCCGCGTTTCTCGGCTATCTTCTCTTAAGAAACGCAGATTCAGTGCCGAGCAGCCGACCTATCGCTTCAGAATCGATTGAACAAGCAGATGCCACGATCATTGAGTTTATTTTTACGCAATCGAAAGGGGATGTAGTCCAGTGGCAGGTGCAGGCCAAACAGGCACGCTTATTTGAGCATGATAAGCGCGCTGTGCTGCGTGACGTTGCCTTTACTTTTTATGGCATAGGAGGAGATGAGGTGATGGTGTATGGGGAAGAGGGGACGCTGGATACGACCACCAAGAACTTTACCCTGGTAAATCGCCAAACGCCTATTGTTGTGGAGACTAAGAGCGGCTATACGATTTATACCAACCACTTAGTATGGACGGATCAGGTACGAGAAATTCGAACGGAAGATTCCGTGCGGATCGTGGGACATGGGCTGGAGGTGAAGGGACAAGGATTGCTTGGGCGAATGGAATCCGAAGAATTTGAGGTTCTACAGGATGTGCATGTGGATCTGCTCCCTTCTTCTTAGCTTCTTCCTTGTCGGATCCACGTCGGCGGCCCCCTCAACGGGATCTATGGATCTGAAGAGGAATGTGGAGGCGCCCGGTGTCCCAACCACCATCACATCACAAAAAATGACGGTACGAAATCAAGACGGCCAGGCGATTTTTGAGGAAACAGTTGTGTTGACCAGAGGCCCCCTCATCGTCCACTCGGATAAGATGGTTGTGTTGTTCAAGCCCCGAAACCACGACTCCCTGGTGCCATCCGGAGAGGGAATGGATCGCCATGAATCCGTTCGGAACTCTTCGTCTCCTACAGGGCCCAGCACGGGGTCGACGATGTCGAATCGCTCTGTGAACCGCGTCGAAGCGACTGGCGCTGCTCATCGCGTCAAGATTAAGTACGAGAACGGCAACGCGACTTGCCAAAAAGCCGTGTATTTTGTTGACAGAGAGAAGATTGTGCTGACTGGTGACCCTGTAGCGTGGGAAAAAGGCACGCGCGTCAGCGGTAAACAGATTACGATTTTTTTGGCAGAAGAGCGGAGCGTGGTGGAAGGAGGTTCACATGTTCGTATCGAAGGTGAGGGGCAGAGCCATCCATGACCAGGACTGCTCATGCTGAGTCGGCCCCGCTCGTCGATCCTCTTGGGGCACGGCAAGCGGGTTGTCTGCGTGCCACTGGATTGGTAAAAAGTTTTCGTGGGCGCAAAGTCGTGAAGGGTGTTGCCGTCGAGGTGTGTGCCGGCGAGGTCGTCGGGCTCCTTGGTCCTAATGGAGCTGGGAAGACCACAATTTTCGATATGATGGTTGGCTTGTGCCAGCCCGATGAAGGGGAAATCACCTTCCTCGGGGAATCCGTGACCAACTTGCCGATGTACAAACGGGCTCGTAGAGGAGTAGGTTACCTGCCTCAGGAATCGTCGGTTTTTCGACGGCTTTCGGTAGAACATAATGTCTTGGCGATCCTGGAAATGCTGGGGTATGCTCGTAAAGAGCGAAGCCAACGGGTGGATGCTTTGCTTAACGAATTAGACCTCATTCATATACGAAAGAGTATGGCGTATGCCCTTTCAGGAGGAGAGCGCCGCCGTTTGGAAATCACGCGTGCATTGGCGGCCACACCGTCGTTCATGTTGTTGGATGAACCGTTTGCGGGAATCGACCCGATAGCCGTCGCGGATATTCAGCAGATTATCACGCGGTTGAAGGAGAAAGGGATTGGCATATTGATTACCGATCACAATGTACAGGAAACGCTTTCAATCGTTGACCGTGCTTACATCATCAATGAAGGATTGATCTTGGAGGCGGGGCCTCCCGAAGCTATTGTGCAGAGTGCAACAGCCCGGGCCGTTTATCTTGGGGAGCAGTTCAAGCTGTAGGGAGTGGCAGAGGCAACGATGAAACTCCGTCTGGTTCCACAACTCTCGCAAAAGCTCATCATGACACCTCAACTGCAGCAAGCGATTAAGCTGCTGCAGCTATCTCGGCTTGAACTGCAGCAGAGTCTCACTCAGCATCTCTTGGAAAATCCGTTGCTGGACGAAATTCAATCCGATGTCGACGAAAACGAGTCCTTGGTTAATGAGGAGAAGGTTGAAGCCCCTTCCCCACTGGAAGGACAAGATCGGTCGGACACGGCAGTTGAGACACGCGAAGAACAAGGGTCGCCGGAGGAGTTTTCCGCTTCTGGATGGGAAGAATACTTCGGCAGAGATCGAGGGCGTGGTGAGTCTGCATACTCCACGGCACAAGATGAATTTCCTTCGTACGAGCAAACGGTGGCAAAGGCGACGTCTCTCGAGGAACATCTCCTCTGGCAGTTGTCGTTGTCCGGGCTCGGTGGTCGGGAAAAAGAACTTGGTCGATTGATCATCGGCAATCTAGATGATGATGGTTATCTTCGCATTCCATTGGCTGAGGTCGTAGCCGGGACTGGTTTTACCGAATCCGAAGTCGAATCTGTGCTCAAAGACATTCAGACCTTCGATCCAACCGGAGTTGGCGCAAGAGATCTTTCCGAATGCCTTCTGCTGCAACTCGGGCATTTAGGCCGGAATCCATTTGGGTCACTTGGGTCACCACCTGGAGCGTTGAAAGGATCGGTTATTGAAAGCATTGTTTTGCATCATTTGAAGGACTTAGAAAAAAAACAGTATGCCAAGATTGCGAAGGCTTTGAGCGTCACGGTCGAGGAAGTCTTCCAAGCCACCAAGATCATCGGGGAACTTGAACCCAAACCAGGGAGGCCGTTCGCAAATACCCAAAACTACGTTATCGTGCCTGATGTGTTTGTGGTCAAGAATGAGGGGGAGTGGGTTGTACTATTGAATGACGATGGGCTCCCTCGCATGCGGATCAGCCCATATTACAAACAGCTTATTTCTTCAGGACAAGGCGGAACTCCGGAAACCAAAGCGTACATGGATGAAAAAATGAGGGCCGCTCAGTGGGTTATTCGAAGCATCGAGCAGCGGAATCGGACGATCGTGAAAGTGGTTTCAAGTATCGTCAAGTTTCAAGAGCAATTTTTTGACCATGGCGTCCAATATCTTAAGCCCTTGGTGCTCAAGCAGGT
>NZ_JBLYIG010000201.1:0-5633 GCF_049222245.1 Nitrospira sp. BLG_2
CGGCGATGACGACAAATTCCAGCCCGCCACACAGTAGGCATGGTGTATAGATGCATTGGCGATTGTCCAAAGTGGTTGATGCGGCTTCCATGGGGTTCATCAGAAAGGCTGAACTTTCCGAGTCCGTGATATCGGATGAATGAACGTAATCGTATGGGGTATGCGGAGCGGCAGCCACTAGGAAGACCCCAAACCATTGGCGATGTGAAGCGCATCCCACAAGAATAACCTGGAGTAACTGGCGAGTTTGTGACCTCACAATGATTCTCCTAGAGGTCTTCCTAGTATCAAAACGCTAGGAAATCACGAGAGTATGTGCGAACGCAGCGACGGTGACACGGAGGAGAGACGATGAATATGAAGACGCAGAGTCCGAGTCGGCGAAGCGTGCCTGTCTTACGATCGGCCAGAAAAACGAGCGCGTGGCCATCAAGCCTTCAGAAAGCACGTATGGCATTCAATAAGGGATGGAATGTGGCGAAGAGAATAATGTGTCTTGGCCTCGCGGTTCTAGTGTGGCATACCGGCCATTCCGGGTATGCCATACAAATGGAAACTGCCGAAGTCTCTCCCGGCAAAGATCTTCAATCTGACCACGTCGTGACCGGTACTTTGGATCAGCTTGATTTCGGCACGGGCAAGGGATTGTTGAAAACCGATCTGGGTAAATCTATATTTTTTGAGATGGTCCAGCCGGAACTATTCCGACGGCTGTCGGTGGGGCAACGCGTGACCATTGGAATGAACGAACAGGGCCACGCCGTAAAGGTCATGGAGATTCCTCCCGTCGAACTTCCCAACTCACCGGTGAAGAAGTAATCTCTTAGGGAAAGTCTGATTTATTCGCAATTCCGAGTAGCTGGATTCCCTGTGTTTTGAATGCCGACTGCTCGAAAACGCGAATTAATCAGACCTTCCTTAGATCTACAGACAATAACAACCAGGCAACTGCTGTTAAGTGACCGGCGGTCGTCGACCCAGGACCAGGCCTACGATCGCGACGATTAAGAAGACGACAAAAAGGATATACGCGATGTTAGTGGCCGTACCCGCAATTCCTGAGAGGCCCAAAATACCGGCGATAATCGCAACGACCAGAAACGTGATAGCCCAGCTCAGCATGATGCACCTCCTTCACAATAAACAGGTGAGGCGATGTGTCGCTCACTCTGTATGGGGAATTCGAATCATTGTCTTCACTCAAGGCGCCGGGTTCTCATCGGCTTCCTCGGCCGATTCAGATTCAGAGCGTGAGCCCTGACGAATCGTATTGAGGCGGGCCTCAAGTTGTTGGGCTTCGTGTTCTCGATGAGTCGTCCACATGAGCCTCGCCATCATTTCCAGGCTCTGAGCCGTCTCCGGATGGCGTTCTCCCAACGTGGTTTCAAGGATGGTGACCGATTTTTCCGCAAAGCTTTCAGCCTCCTCATACTTCCCTTGCAGCGCGTACACCGTCGCCAGCGTCCGACAAGTGGATCCGATGCGGGGATGGTCGATTCCAAATAGGTGAAGACTGATTCCCAGACTTTCGCGCGCCGCACTGTGTGCCTCGGAAAACTTATTCTGTGAGGCGTAAATGACGCTGAGATTTTGCAGCGTCAAGACGATGGAAGGATGTTGCCGTCCAAATGTCTTTTCATTGATTGCCAACGCCCGCTGAAAAAGCGGCTCAGCTTCAATGTCTCGATTTTGCATGCCGTACAACACTCCGAGGTCGTTGAGCGTATTGGCCAGGCGAGGATCTTCGGGACTGACGATCTCTATGTGTTTGGCCGCCGCGAGCAGCAACTGTTCGGCATCGTCGACACGCCGGTCTTCGATGGCCTGGTGCCCCGCCGACTGATAGGTTTCCCACAACGTGACCTGTGCTTTGCTCGGCATGCGGTCGAACAGCAAAAGCAGCGCGATCAATATCGGTGCGAATATTATCGCTGATTTCATACCGATACCCTATCGTTCTGGACCCTGCGTCTGATACTCGGAAGTTCCCTTGGCAAAGACGTGGTCAGAAATAGAAGTGAAGACCGATGCCGAACCATTGCGCATGTCGGGTGTAAAACTGGCCGTTGGGAGAGGGACCGGCAAAGTATTCCGCAAGAAGTTGTAATTGACGGTTTCCGATACGTGCATTTTCAAATCGTAGACCCGCCATAAGCGACTGCGCGATCGCCCAATTTGAGTATTCATTCATCTGAAAATCCGTGTAGCAGATAGGTCGGATGGAACCGTTGAAAAAGGAGACTGGACTCGTCCATTCGACTCCCCATTGCGTGGTGACGGGTTTCACACTCGAGGGGTAACGGTGAACCAAGTATCCGGCTCCTCCGTATGTGCGTAGCCAGCTGAACCATTCGTAGGACAGTTTGACGTCCAGTTCTTCATAACTCAAATTGATGCGCTCGACCTGCGGGTTGCTCAAGAGAAATTCATCCCCGAGGTGCGAGCTTTGATGGTGGAGGCGCACAATACCGGAGAAGTTGCCGGAGCGATAGGTCGTCAGCACTCCCACGGTATAATCGGCATTCACAAGGTCCAATGATGCCGCGCTGAGGTCGAACAAGCTGAATAGACCCGCCTGGATGACGAATTCCCACTGACCGTTGAACGGAGCTCGGTTTCGATAGATCGAAAACGTTTCGCCAAAGTTCCCACCAAATGTCGCCGTGAGATTATTGGTGCGGTACCCGCGATAAGCGGCAGAGAAGTGAGGCCATCGAGGGTCTGCATGAAGGGGAGCGAACAAGAGGCCCCTGGGCAGGAAGCTGGATTCTCTTTCGGGAATGTCGACATGGACACCTTGATCGGGCGACGGGGAGGCGGAGATTTCATCGTTCTCTATCACAACGACTTCCTTGACACCCGCAATGCCGGCCAGCGCACGTTTGACCTTTTCACGATCGAGGCCACCGAGCGATTGGGCGCTGAGACGGACCCGACCGTTGTGGACTTGCAGCATTGAATCAGTGACTTTGAATTCATGCTGTAGTACCGCCGCGGCATAACCTGCAATATAGTCGTCGGTGGTGACTTGCGACCATGCCGGATGCGCGCCGAGCAGAGAGAGGCACGAAAGTAAGGCGGGAGCCATCAGGCATAGTAGGAATTGCCGGGATGCATGAAATGGAGATCTTATTGGAAACCTTGACCAGACGGATGAGCTCGTGTGGGCCTTCCCTCGGTGCCCGGTTTGTGCTGAGGACGGCATAGCCGCTATATGTGTCCCATTATGATGAACGTATCTTTCGCGCCCCATATTGGGTTTAGTGCTTACGTGGTACGGCTAATTGCTTTGATGACCTCAGGCAGGCTCTCGAGATGTTCTTTGGATATAAATGCCGATGATCCGGCTTTTTCCATCTCGATCCTGGTGTATCGATCGTTGTCGGTCGAGACTCCGATCACGACGCAAGAGGGATAGTAGGTGGTAATGTGTTTCGTGGCTGCTATGCCGTTCACGTGCGGCATGTGGATATCCATAATCACGATATCGGGTCGCAACACTTCTACCTTCTCAATCGCAATGAGGCCGTCTTCCGCTTCGTCCACGATCTGCATGGCAGTATCCATCTGGAGCGTTTCGCGCATCATGCCGCGCAATACGGTGTTGTCGTCGACGAGCAAAACTCTGATGAAGCCGTGGTGGCCCATTCTCTCCTTGTAGCAAAGCGTGTCGGAGCTCCGCGCTAGGACAATCGCTAAGGGAGAAGTCTTCGCTGAACGGAGATAGCTCGATTCATATATGTTACAGGCAAGCGCGCAGTACGAAGATAACCGTTTATGTCTCAAGGGGAGAAAGATCGCTGTTCGCGGGTCCGTTCAGCACCTTGCCATAGGCGTCGAAACGAGATCCATGGCAGGGACAGTTCCACGTGTGTTCGGTGGAATCCCACGCCACAATACATTTGAGATGTGGGCACACCGCCGAGCGACGATGCAATGTTCCCTGTTCATCGCGATACACGGCCATTTTCTGGGCGCCGTTCCGAAGCACCGCGCCGCTTTTCCTCGGTATGCGATCCTCGGACTTGACGTCGCCGGACGACAGCCAGTCCACATACTGCGCCGCGACATTAAGATTTTCTTGGACAAACGTACCGATCGATTTCAGCGATTTACGTGAGGGATCGTACAACGTGGCCCAGGCGTTGGCGCGTTTCTGAATGAGATCCGTAATGAGCATGCCGGCGATCATGCCATGCGTCATTCCCATGCCCGAATCGCCGGTGGCAATATATATATTTGATGTATCACCTGGATTCCGGCCGATCAACGCAAGGCCGTCCGTCGGTTCCATGACCTGCCCCGACCATCGGTATTCAATCCGTTCCATCATGGGGAACCGTTCGCGGGCCCAACGTTCCAATCGTTGATGGCGTTCTTCTCCATCGTTCGCCTGGCCGGTTTTGTGGTCTTCACCGCCCACGATCAATACATCATGAGCATCGGCTGCGACGTTTTTCTGTATTCTCACATAGTGGTAGGGATCCGCTTGATCCCAATACAACGCGGCAGGAACGGAATCTTTCGGCACGCGGGCTCCGATCACATAGGTGGTATAGGGCGCTTGTTTGGTGTGCACCACCACCATGTCGTTAATGGGTGTGTTTGTAGCCACGACAAGAGATTGCGCGACGATGATATGACCCTGTTGAGTTTCGATTCGTACCTGCTCGCCCCCCGTAACGGTTTCCACGTGGGTATTCGTGAAGATGCGTCCGCCGCATCTGTCGATCGCCTGCGCAAGACCGGCCACAAACTTTAATGGATGAAATTGCGCCTGGCGCGGGAACCGGAGGCACCCTTCCGGTTCCAGGACGGGACCTGTTGGCCGTTCAATTCGTTCCACACCGACAAGGCCGGCCCGGATGGCGGCCAACCGTTCGTCTTCCAGACGTTCCGGCGGTTGCCCGGGCGCTGGAAAGAGAAAACCATCGACCCGCTCGAAATCACAGGCCAGGCGTTCGGTTGCGATGATGGTTTCGATTCGATTGATCGCCGCAGTATGGCTGTCTGCAGCCAGGCGGGAGCCTTGTTCGCCGTGAAGCCGCTCGATCGTGACATACCCGTCATCAATGACGTTTGATAAATGCGCTGTGGTACGTTCTGTCATGCCTCCGCCGATTGGACCGTCATCGAGGACGACCACCGATTTGCCCTCACACGACAGAGAATACGCAGTGGATAAACCGGCGATTCCGGCTCCCACAACACACACATCCGTTTCCAAGGAGCGATCGAGTGAGCGCCATACCGACTCCACCGGAGAGTTCATCCAAATCGATTGAGTTCCACTCGGATTCGTCTCATTCATATTTCTATTGATCCATATCTTGCCGTATCGCACAACAAGGGAATCCCCTTGAGAATGGTGTGAAGGAACGATCGATTAGGCCCCGATTGCCGCTTTACCAGCGAAACTCGCGCGAGGAACTTCAGCCTCGCCAGGCGAATGTGATAGGAGGCGTACTGGTTTACAGCATGTCATGATAATGAGTCACAGGGCTCGAAGACTATGTCAAATACCTATCGTCCGCCTCCGCCAGACGAACCCGTCCCGCCCGATGATCCCATACCGCCCGATCCCATGCTCCCAGATGATCCCGTTCCACCGGATGAACCCATGCCACCACCGG
>NZ_JBLYIG010000202.1:0-14282 GCF_049222245.1 Nitrospira sp. BLG_2
CCTTTGCAGTGAAACTGGAGGGGGGGGCCGTGATGGCGGAGCGAATTAAAGCCATGACGAGCGTGGGGATTCCTGTCATGGGCCATCTGGGCATGACACCACAATCAGTCTACGCGTTGGGTGGATACAAGGTTCAAGGGAAAGCCGACGATCACGCCTCCAGACTACTGGATGATGCGAGAGCCCTTGAAGCTGCTGGGGCATTCGCCGTTGTGCTGGAAGCGGTGCCGGCTGCTCTGGCCAAGAAGATAACCCAAGCCCTTTCAATCTCTACCATCGGGATTGGGGCGGGGCCTCATTGTGATGGTCAAGTGCTTGTCCTCTATGATCTCCTCGGACTATTTGATGCGTTCATCCCGAAATTCGTGAAGACCTACGGTCGCCTCAAAGCCGATACTCTCCAAGCGCTGAGTCGTTATAAAGAAGAAGTGGAACAGGGGAAGTTCCCGTCGGATTCAGAAAGTTATCACTAGACTCTTATACGGTCTCTCCTAGTTGTTCCGCACCAAGAATTCCATATCTCCACGCCACCGCTACGATCTGTTTCCTGTTCGAAAGTGGGGAAGACAGGGCTGAGTTCATTTGCTAGAGTCCGGCCCTCGACTTGCATTGACGGGTGGATAGGCACAATGGAATGGATTGAGTGGTTGCCGAGCCGAGAGTTCCGGCAGTTCGTCTTCAACCATGACCTCTTCATTCCTCTTTTGTTCACCGTGCGGGTAATCGTCGTCACGGCACTTGAATGGATGAAGCCGGCGAGAGAGGTGCCCTATCGGTCCATCTTTTTGATGGACATCGTCGGCGCGGCGCTGGTCGGGTACCTGCTGCTCCCTGTCGCCTTGTATGTGAGCGAACAGATTGTGATTCGACCGGTATTACCCGAATTTATCTCGGTCGTTCCGACCGCGGCGGCTTTTGCCTTGTACTATGTGGTTGGAGACTTCGGCGCCTACTGGGTACATCGGCTTCTGCATCTTGGCCCAGTTTGGCGCATCCATAAATGGCATCATTCTCCGACGCACATGTACTGGCTTGCCGGATATCGGGCTTCTTTTCTCCAACAGGTATTGTTCAACTTCCCTTGGATGATGGCTTTTTCGGTTTTCGGCCGTGCGCCATGGTGGATGTATTGGGCGGTTTTGTCTTCCCACATGTTCTTGAACGACTGGATGCACATGAATGTCACCTGGCGATCGAATTGGCTGGAATGGATCGTTGTGACGCCGAGGTATCACCATGTCCATCACAGTGAAAACTCGGAGCATGCCAATGCGAATTTCGGAGTGACGTTCTCGGTGTGGGACCGACTGTTTGGGACTTATGTCGATCCGGATGAACTCAAGACACCGATTACATTCGGGATCGGCGAGCGCGTTCCCTTGGTGCGCCTGGTCGCAGGGATTTGAACTGAGTGTGCGTTAAGGCCGCGCCAATCCATCAACTTGAAAGACCGTCCGATCTTCCAGTCGCACCGCTGTCAGTTGCCGTCCCCACACACAGCCGCTATCGATTGCCAGCAGATTCGGCTCAATATGCAGGCCCAGCGCCGCCCAGTGCCCTGTAATCAGAGTAGTGTCGGCGCTCTTGCGACCGGGAATGTTGAACCAGGCTTCGTAACCGGGCGGTACCTCTTGCGGCGGACCAGAGAAATCGGTCATCTTGCCGCTCCGCGAGCAGGCGCGAAGTTTGGTCAGCACGCGCGCAATGGTGGCCAACCGTAAGGTGCCGATAAGCCGGGGGTTCCACGTGACCACCGGTTCGTGGAAGAGTGATCGTAAGAACGATCGGAAACCGTCACGTTGTAGTGCGGTCTCGACCTCGCCGGCCAATTGAGCGGCATCGTGCGTGGTCCATTGAGGGAGTAAACCTGCATGGATCATGAAGAACGATTCCTCGCAATAGTGCAGGGGTTGGTGCCGAAGCCAATCGATCAAGTCCAGCCGGTCGCCGGCTTCCAATACGTCGCTGATCGTATCTTTGGGTCGAAGCGTCGCTACTCCTTCCGAGACGGCAAGAAGGAAGATGTCGTGATTACCGAGCACGACGCGGGCAGATGGTCCGAGCGAACGGATGTAGCGAAGCGCACCAAGGGAATCAGGCCCGCGGTTGACGAGATCGCCGACGAACCACAGTCGATCTTTTGTGGGGTCGAAGCGAATATGTTGAACGAGACGTTGCAAGGCCTCGTGGCATCCTTGCACATCGCCGATTGCGTATGTGGCCATAAAAAGAAGTTAACGTCATAGTCATTGGTCACTCAAGATGAAAGATCGACGTCTTTTGCCAATGACTGATGACCAGAGCCCTATTGATGGGATCAAGGATACCGAGCTTCGATCTTACTCGACAACCCACCGCGCGCAGTGAAGGTACCGGTGACTTTCGCCCATACGGGACGGCAGGCTTTGACAATATCCTGAAGGATTCGGTTGACGGCATTTTCGTAGAAAATGCCGAGATTACGGTATGCGTGGATGTACATTTTGAGCGCTTTCAACTCAAGACATTCTTTATCAGGCATGTAGTGCAATGTAATGGTTCCAAAGTCCGGCAGGTTGGTTTTTGGACAAATCGCCGTGTACTCGGGGATCTCAATCGTAATTTCATATCCCTTATATTGGTTCGGGAAGGTCTCGATGTCGGGTAGAGGGGAGCTAATTCCGCTCTTCGCGTGTCGCTCGTTGTAACCGAGGTTTGTCGTCCGAGTCTTTTTTCCCAACCGTTTACTCACTACTCTTTACTCCTCACCGCTTTTATATTTGTTTCATCCATTCAGTTTGGCCGAGCTTCTCCAGTTCTATATAAAGCGAGACCCATGGACATTTCATCTCGGGATAGACTTCGCAGAACCCACCTTTTCGGACCCCTCCGCACGGGCCATGTGCCATGAATTTCGGACATTCAGCTTTGGCTGAATCGTCCGGAATCGGCGGGCGTTTATGAACTCCGCCGACATGGACACCGGCATCATCTTCCCCCGGGATGAGAACGCGTAATGGCATGACGTGCAGTGTAAACGGAATGTGGGAGATCGGCAATGTATAAACGTGGAAAGTTCGGATGGCGGATCCTTTAGCGATTTTTCGTTCTGGCCGTTTGGGGCGAATGGCCTATCCCATCAGATGAATCTAGGCCTTCTTTTGGAAAGCTTGGGCCCTCTTAGAAGTTGCTTTGATTTTCATGGCGTTATACTATCAGAGAATATTGTAGAGAATTCATAACAAAAGTCATAATAAGATCTATGACAAGTGGGTAGTTACGGAGACAAGAAAAGGTTGAGCAAAGATTGACAGTCTTTTTTCGGCTTTGCTAGGATGCCCAAGGCTAGGTGAGTATTAGGTCGTCGTCCGTATTGTCAAATCCTCAAGCCTCAATTCTTTTTCGATGCATGTGAGTAGTGGAAGAATATGAGCAACGGTCCGTCGTTGCCAACGATATAAGGGAGGTGTCTGATGAGTCTTGATTATGTCAAATTTTCCAATGGATTTGAGAAGTTTATGCCAAAGGAATATCGGGACATGGTGGAACATGGGCCTTTTGGAAAGAAGGTCACTGTTTCACAAATGGGAAGCTTCAAGGAAGTGTTGGAAGAACATCCCATGTGCGCCGGCTGTGCCATGACGCTCTTCATTCGGCTGGCCATGATTGCATTTCCCAATCCCGAAGACACGATTACTGTCGGGACGGCTGGTTGCGGTCGTCTGGCCATCTCTCAGGCGGCGATTCCCTTTGTCTACGGCAACTACGGTGACCAAAACGGAGTGGCGAGCGGCCTGTCCCGGGGCCTACGACTTCGCTTCGGCGACAAGCCGAAGGACGTGGTTGTGATGGCCGGTGATGGTGGGACGGCGGACATCGGCTTCCAGCAGGTCCTTCATTCCTGGTTCCGCAAAGAGCGGTTCACGACGATCATGTTGGACAACGAAGTCTACGGGAATACCGGTGGCCAGGAGAGCGGTATGACGAATCGTGGCGCCGTGTTGAAAATGGCTCCCCTCGGCAAAAAGTTTGAGAAGATGGATATGTTGCAGATGGCGAAAGTCGCCGGCTGCGCGTATGTCGCCACGGTGGTGCCGAACAACCCGCGCCGTGTGGAAAGCGTGATTAAGAAGGCTGTGTTGATCGCTCGTGAAGTCGGCTCGACCTATATCCAGGCGTATACCTCCTGCAACATCGAGTACGCCATTCCGACCGACAAGGTCATGGAAGATGCGAAGGCGGTCGAGAATGACCGGTATCAGTTCACGGAATACGTCAGTGAAGAAGCGAAGCAATACCTCACTGAGCGTTACGGCTACAAGGAATTCCTCGCCAAGCCGGCTGCTCCTGCCGCCGCGATTCCTGGCAAAGCCTAGACGTTCCCAAGGAGGTCAATCATGGCAAAGAGATTTAATATTCGAATGGCAGGCGTCGGGGGCCAAGGTGTTGTCACCGGCTCGCATATTCTGAGCACCGCCGTGATCAATGCCGGCGGCGAAAGCACCATCGTGCCTTTCTACGGGTCGGAAAAGCGAATGGCGCCTGTGGAAAGCTATGTCCGTGTTTCGGACGAGCCTATCTATGAAATTGGTGAAATCACGTTTCCGCACATCATCATCATCTTTCATCCGCAGGTCATTACGCACGGTAAGTCCTATACGATGCCGTTCTACTTTGGTCTGAAAGAAGATGGAGTTGCTCTGATCAACAACGATGGGCCGATGAATCTTCACAGGGATCAGGCGGCTGAATTGAAGAAGCTTCGGGCAAAGCTCTATTATTTTCCAGCGACGAAGATCTCATTAGAGGTCGCAGGCATGGACCTCGCCACTAACATGGCATTGATGGGTTGTATCGGTGCGATCACGGGCCTGACGAGCATGGCAGGGTTGGATCAGGCCGTGAAAGATCGGTTCCTGGGCAAAGGTTTTGTGGTATCCGGCGGTACTGCAGCCCTCGATAGTGTCGTTGAACGGAAGTTTAAGAAGAAACAGGAACTGATCGAAAAGAACGTCGCCGTCATGCGCGCTGGGTGGAACTACGCCGTCGACAACGGCTGGGCGTCCAAGGACGTCAAGCGGGTGGAGGAACCAGTGGCGGCAGCTACTGCATAAAGGAGCATCATGTATCTTGTAGCCGATATCAGCGTCGAGATCTGCGCGGCGAAGAGCTGCAAGCTCTGCACGCAATATTGCCCGGAGGCCAATACCATCCAGTATAGCGATGAGATGGGCAAGGACAAGGGATTCAAGTACGGCTCGGCCTACGTGGCGGTGGACCGCTGCAAAGGGTGCGCGCAATGCGTGTGGGTCTGCGACAACATGGCAAAGAACAATGCCATCAAAATGATCATGATCGATCAGCTGCCCAAGGCAGCGCTGACAGACAACATTACCTATGGTGAAAAGAGCACCACAGCTGTTTTAGCAAGTCCTGTCGTCGGGTAGTAAGGAAAGGGAATCAGGCGTGGCCACCACACAAGATACCAGAGAACGAATCATTGTGCCGGGTCCAGCGGGATTTCATCCACCGTCTGCGGCCCAGTTAGGTGTAGCCCTGCCGGATCCTGGGCAGGGATTGTACTATGGCCTCCTTGAGCCGAACGAGGAGGTTGTCATTGAAGAGATGGCTCGTAAAATGCTGACGAGCCCGAACGCGACCCTCTTTCCCGGACCTCTGTTGCTCTGGGCCTGGAACGATCATGCAGTGGAAAAAGCGAAGGCAACGTTGGAAATCGCCGCGCAGATTCCGGAAGTCATGATTATTCCCATGCCGGACTATCGTCCAAAGTATCCAAAGATCGATCCGGAAGAAGTCATCAACCCCAATCATCCCAATCTCACGATTTGGGGCAATAAGATCGAAGCTTGTATCTTCATCGGGGTGCATTGTCATTATGCGAATCTGACCCTCAAGATGATCCGGGCAGGAACGAATTGCTGCACGATGGCGATTTGTGCCGAGCAGGGCCATGAAGATGCCATGCTCACCATCCGTGACTCAGATACGGAAAAGTTGAAACGTGTTGCTCAGATCTTCAAGCGGGTACGCGAAGAAATGGGCATTAAGTTGCCGGAGAGCGGCGAGAACGTGCGCTTTACCGGAACGCAATCTAAGGTGCATAATGGGAAGACCCACACCAATCCGATGGCGTTTGCACCGACTCCTGGTGGAGCCGGCAGTGCGGCGATCTTCGGTCATTCAGCGGAACAGATGAAGCGAGAGGGGTAGGTTGAGCGCGCAGCTCACCATCTTATTAGAGGTGCAACCATGAGCGAAACCGAAGTCAAGACCAATCCACAAGGCGATCCGATCACCAGCGTCGCGGTGCCAAAGTCGGATGGAAAAAAAGATCCCCATGGAGAAGCAAAACGACAGAAGGTCGTGACTCCTGAGTACCTATTCCTCGAAGCGCCGCGGACGAAGGAATTCATCACCGGCAGCGAAGCGGCAAAGGAAGCGGTCCGCCGCTCGAACGTGGATTTGGCCATTGCCTATCCGATCACTCCGCAGAGCGAAACCATGCAGCTGGTCGGCGTTCTCTACGGCGAAGGCTACGTGAAAGAGTATTACCGGGGCGAAGAAGAAGTCGGTGTCATGGCGGCAATCGCCGGTGGATCACGCGCGGGTGTCCGTTGCTATACCGCGACTGCCGGACCTGGCACGTTACGCGGTTTGGAAGGGATTGCCTCTTGGCCGGGTCACCGCCTTCCGGTCGTCGCTATGTTTACTTGCCGCGTAGTCAATGCACCGCTCGCCATTCAGCCGGACAACATCGAAGTGTCCTACCTGCTGAATTGCGGGATGATTGTCTTCCATGCGGAGAACCAGCAGGATATGTTCGATTTCACGATGGCAGGCTTCACGATCAGTGAAAAGAACGATGTGACCTTGCCGGTGGGGGTTTGCTGCGATGGGTTCTTCGTGACCCATGCCCGTGGCTATGTGCGTATGCAGGATCGTGGTATCAAGTTGCCTCCACGAGAAGCCTGGCGCGGCGCGGTCCCGGTCCTTGATGCGGAGAATCCTCCTGCTCGTCTGTCGCGTGATGCCCCGGTCCAGAAGTCGAACTTCATGGCCTACAACATTCATGCCGTGTGGCAGCAAGAGGTCTGGGCAGCGGTCGAACGATCCCGCAAGTACATCAATAAGTACATGGGTGGCTTGCTGACAGCGGAAAATGTCGAAGGTGCGGATGCCATCATCGTTGCATCCGGAAGCGCAGCAGCCCAATCGCGCGAAGCGGTACGCTTGTGCAAGGACAAGGGGCTCAACGTTGGGTTGATCAAGGTACGTTCGCTCCGTCCATTCCCGACGAAGGAGCTGCGCGAGCTCTGCAAGAATACAAAGCTGATCGTCGTGCCGGAATTCAACTACGTCGGCTGGCTGGCCAAGGAAGTGGCAACGGCGATCTATGGTTACTCCAAAGCTAAGATCATCGGCGGCCCACGTGTGTATGGCGGTCAGTCGATGCCGGTAGAGTTGATCCTGGACGAAGTCGAATCCGGCTTGACCGGCAAAAAGTCCACGAACGTCGCGATGTCGCAGGTCATGGGTGGCGCTATCAGTCAGGACGAGGTCGCCCACTTCATGCGCAGCATCTAAATCAGCGTTTCCTAGTAGATGAAAAGAGCCTGCCCGGGTTTCCGGGCAGGCTCTTTGTTTTTCTATGCGCCGCGTTATTCGTGCATCGATAACCGTTAATTAAAGGTTTCATGCGTTTAACGAATAACGTTTGACGAGTAACGACACTCATCCCTGGATCTCGTCCTCGACCATTTCCTCGCTCGCCGGCATGCCGTAAGCTACGTACTTCGCATAGGAAAGGTAGATTCCCGCGCTGTCTGTCATGGCTTTCGAGCCGGCAGTCAGTCGGACGACCTTGTCGGAGCCGGGGGGTTCTGTGTTCTGCAGCATCGTGACATGGTCATGCAGGAGCCTGATATACCGCTCCACAGCCGACTCCACTTCTTTATACGCCCTCAGAATTTCATCCGTCATGGTTGTCCTCCGTAATAAGCCGAGCATACACTAGGCTTATGCGACGCCTCAACGCCACGGTTTCACCATTACTCCTTGACGTCATCAATGAACTTGTTGAGAGAGAAGGACTTCCACAAAAGAAATTGACGCAGACAGTTGCGGAATTGTCTCGACTCTTTACCAAAGATCGAAATCATTTAACGAGGTCATATTTAGATGAAGACCTCTTGAGGGTTGGGTACCTTCAGTATTTTCTGCCGGTCAATCTTGTCAAAATCCAGTTGTTGTTCGAGGAGATGCCGGCTCCCGAGCCGGTCGAGGGGTTTTCCGTCCTCGATATTGGATCGGGCCCAGGGACTGGAGCATTGGCAGTACTCGACTGGTGGCATCAGCGAAAGTTACCCAATGCATTATCAGTTGCCGCTGTCGATGATACGTCAGGGGCTCTCAGACAAGCCAAACAGTTGTGGGAGCGGTATTGTCGGGCAGCTGGTATTCAAGAAGCGGACTTGCGGACGTATGAGGGAGATTTGGAGCGACGAGCCTGGTTGGAACAGGTTCGGCAGAAAGGGCCGTTTGATCTTATCATTCTCTCCAACTGCTTGAATGAGATCTTTGTAAACATCGACGATCCCATCATGGCTCGGACTGCCCTTGTGGAGGAATTTCTAACGTTACTGACGACGCGTGGCACAATGATGATCGTGGAGCCGGCGTTACGACAAACCTCCCGCGCACTCCATCAGTTGCGTGATCGATTGCTCCAAATGAAGCGTTGCACCATTTATAGTCCATGCCTCCATGAGTCGAATTGCCCAGCCTTAGCGAAGCCCGACGATTGGTGTCATGAAGAGCGAGCCTGGGAACCTCCTGCGATCATCAAAGGAATCGATGAAGAAGTCGGCTTTATCAAAGATGCGCTGAAGTTCTCATATCTCCTGTTGCGAAACGACGGCAAGACAATTGTGAATCGGAGGGCCGATGTCTACCGAGTCGTGAGCGAGCTTCGAGAATTGAAAGGAGAAAAGCGGGCCTGGCTTTGCAATGAACAGGGTCGCCCCGCAGTCGGACGGCAAGATCGTCTGGCTTCTCTTGGCAACGAAGCGTTCGATCAGTGGCATCGCGGCGCAATCGTGCAAATTGAAAAAATTGTGCGAAAGGAGAAGGGCGGCAAGGTCTCGGCGTTGGGACGGATCGAGCAAGGTACTGCTGTGCACATCATTCGTTCAGCGTGATAAAATGCCGTATTCGTCGGGGTCAGTTGAAAGGTGTCCCGACAATTCGGCGTGTGATCAGGACATTTGCGAATCGGCGCACCGCCGAATTGTATCTTTGAGGTGAGGCATGGCGATTCCCAATAAAGGAGTTAGGAAAGTCCGTCCTCCGGACTCGGGTGAGATGCTGCGAGAAAGCTTCATCCCGGATTAGGGTCTACCCGTGTCGGGTCTTGCCAAATCCATTGGTGTTTCGCGCCAGACGGTGAGTGAAGTGCTTCGGGAACGGCGAGCAGTGAGCCACGAAATGGTGCTGCGGCTCTCTCGATTATTTGGCAACAGCCCAGAGTTTTGGTTGAATGCTCAGCGAGTGGTTCGATCCTCCACATCCTGAAGGAATCATCAAGCGGCTATGTTTAGATCCGCCGTCTGCAGTATATTTAGAATCGCTATTACATGACCCCATAAGTTAGCGACCTGTATGACCGAGGTAATTCAGTTTAGAAAACGCGACTGCTGGCGAACTTGGTTTTTTGAGGAATGTGAGGAGAGCAGGCTTTTTGGAATCAATGAAAAGCATTGTGGTCTGATCCGACTTAGCGGCAAGGGAGTAGTGCCCTACCATGTGGGCACGGCGGTCTACTTGGAGGATGCTCCTATCTTTCCCGCATCTGAGGGGCGGTTTCACCGCGTATGTGGACCTTACGAAGTGGTTCCCGCAACTCCGCTACCTGACGATGCTGTAATTATTCACGAGTATAAAGGAGTCTCCATTCTCTTCCTCGAAGCTCATCCGGAACGAGGGCCTTGGGGAAACGGAACAAAACGCCGATTGGGAGTATGTGGTCTGGACCTCAAGCATCGTCAGACAGCTCGAGAGTTCAACTTCTATCCTTTCCGCTTTCACATTAAGCGCTTACCAAGATGGGAAGAGATCATAGTGCCCCACTCTTCGGGTTGTGCATTGCGGGACTAATGTTTATTTTTAGAGTAGCGCTGAACGGTTCCGCGAACGAATCGCAGAGGCGAGGGCACTGCAGTTTGCGACGAGCCTGCGTTCCGATGGAGACTGGTGCTGTCAGACGATGGTTTTGCGAAGCAGAAAGCCAGCTAGTTGCGCTGGCCAGTACCGCGAGCCTTGCGGCGAGCCGAAGCGTCTGAGCAGACGGATCTGCTGGCGCTGATCATTAGGATTGATAAAACCTGGTAAGAGATGAAAGCTAATTGCTGATTGCTAAGAGCGTTGGACAGCTAATCCGCTTCCGGCTCGGAGCTTCCGTGCTGGTGGGAGACTTTATCTTCTTCGAAGAGATCGGCCATTTCCTCGGCCATCACCGCATCATCATCCTGAATAGCGATGAGAGGGATTTCTTTTCTTGCCTTGGGTTTGTCCTCTAGCGAAGAGGGGTCAGGCTGTTTTGGATTGTCACTCATGGGTTTTAGTATACACCAGTACCGAAAAGAGAATGGGTAAATTTATTCAAAAGCTTCCAGCGACGATTTCTCAGGGAATTGTCGCTTACAGTTCCGACAGGTCACGAAGTAATAGGCTTCTCGCACGGACAACGTGGCCCGAAAATCGAGATTAACACTCTGCTGGTTGCAGGCCGTGCAGGAAATCTCTTTTAACCGGAGCGGCACATCCGGCTGTGTTCGGAGGTAGAACTCCATGTCGGTATAGACTGGAAAGGTGTAGTAACACTTCTTGCAGATGCCCCGCCAGTCGCCGTCTGTTCCCATGAACCGTTCGTCGATCGCGAAGCTCGACTGTTTGCAGACAGCGCATGAGACCGTGTTCAGGCGACGCTCGACTTCTTGCTGAGTGATAGTGACCATGTTGATGCAAGTAGAGCGGGCGGGGAAATGAAATCGCAACCGGCTCGCCGAGCCGGCGAGATCGCTTGACGCCTATCAGAGGCGCGATATACTGACAACGCGATGCATCTGATTACGGAAAATCTGTTGGTGGGAAGCATCGACGACGCCCAAGAGCCATCGGAGGTGATCGGCACGCTTCTGCTTGTGGCGGAAGAGTTTTCGATCACACCGGCTGCCTGGGTGGACTATCATCGAGTCCCTTTTCGAGAGTTTGCCAAGGCCGATCCTCTTAAGCTCATGGAAGCTGTCCAATGGCTTGAGCCGCGCGCGCCAAAAGGTCGGACGCTGGTCTGTTGCCGGGCAGGCATGGGCCGCTCGGTTTCAGTGGTCATGGCCTATCTGTGCTGTATTGAAGGCCGGACCTACGATGAAGTCTTGAAGTTGGTCATTGCTCGGCGTCCGGGTGCGATGCCGCTGCCGAATCTTCAAGTCGCGATTGAGCAGGTTCGTCAACTCCGACGCGCCGCCTAACAGGGTGTTGAAAACCTTCCAGCTGCGTTCTCGCATCGCTCAGATAAAGATTCGATTCAGCTTCTAAGATACTGGGCGCTCACCAACCCGCTCGCCTCGTGACGAAGCCGAGGGCTCCCGTCCGCAAACACCTAAGACACCGCCGGCTCACCGACTCGTCGGCACGCACAAACATGGCGCTCATATTCTTCGCGCCGCGGGTCTTGCCTTTTCTGAATCCTCATGGCGTAATGGAGTTCGTCTCCAGCTTGTGACTGGTGGAGGTTATGCCGGAACTTCCAGAAGCGGAAGTCGTCGCCCGACAGATCCGTGCGCGTCTCCTCGGAGCGCAGTTACGAGATGTGTGGGTCGGACGCGCGGACATCGTGCGGGAAGGACTGTCTACACTGCCTTGGTATCGCGGCGCTACCTTGCAGTCAGTCGATCGATTTGGGAAGAGCGTCGCTCTTGGGTTTGCGAATGAAAGAACCTGCCGTTATGTCGTGGCTGAACTCGGTATGACCGGACTCCTTCTGTTCCAGTCCACGAAAACGAAATACCCACAACATATCCATGTTAGGCTGCTGTTCGACGGCTCGAGTGAGTCGGAATTGCGGTACTGGAACCCTCGTCGCTTCGGCCGTCTTTCCCTGCTGGACAAGACGGGGCTTGAGCGATATCTCGTCCGCCGATTCGGGGTTGATCCACTTCTCGTGTCGCAGCCTGATTTTGTGCGAGTTCTGGGAGAACGACGCGGCCGGTTGAAGTCGCTGTTGATGCATCAACAAGTCATTGCCGGCATCGGAAACATCTACGCGAATGAGATACTCTTCAGGGCCGGTCTCCACCCAAACAAGCAGGTCGGACGGCTTTCCGTGGGAAAAGTGGAAAGACTCTATCGGATTATGCGAGAGGTTCTCGAAGAGGCGATTTCCTGCGGCGGATCGAGCGTCCGAGATTTTTTTGCCCCAGATGGAACGGAAGGTCAGTACAAGCGGCGGCATCTGGTCTATGGAAAGGAGGCGCAGCCCTGTCCCTCTCAATGTGGTGAAGTGATTCGACGTATGCAGGGTGAACGAAGCTCATATTTTTGTCCGCGCTGCCAGTCACTTCGATCTACGAAGTAATAAACGAAAATTGTTTATATTCTCTCGGTTTAGCAAAAAATAGGTTGCGAGGTTCCATGCTAGGCCTTTTGATCCTCTTTACTGTAGTCCCTCTGGTGTCTTGAGTCATCCCATTGATTTCCGTTACAATCCGGCTCCCCTATCGCCTAGAGTTCACTACGAAGGAGATTGTCATGGCAAAGGTTTTGGAAGGTCCTGGGATGGGACTGATGAAGAAGTGGGGAATTCACGTTCCACATTATGCGGTTGTCACCTCTGCGGACGAACTCTCCAAGCTTGGTCAAGTCAACGATTGGATGAAACAGACTAAATTGGTCGCCAAAGCGCATGAGGCGCTGGGTTCCCGTTTTAAGCTCGGTCTGGTGAAGGTCGGCCTCGATCTGAACGGTGCCGTGGCGGCAACCAAAGAAATGATCGGCCGCCAGGTCGGCAGCATTACCATCTCGCAGGTCATCGTCTCTGAGATGGTCCCCCACAAAGAAGAATACTATTGCGCGGTGAAGTCCACCCGTGAGGGTGCCGAGATCCTCGTCGCCAATTGCGGCGGTATCGAAGTGGAGTCCAATTGGGAGCGTGTGAAGCGGTTGTGCCTCGATATCGGGCAAGCCCCCTCCCCTGAGCAGCTTGAAAAACTCGCCAAAGATGCAGGATTTACCGGCCCAGTCGCCAAGAAGATGGCTGATTTCGCTGGAAAGATGTTTACCTGTTTCGACAACGAAGATGCGCAGTATCTCGAAGTGAATCCCGTCGTGACACGCGAGAGCGACGGTGAGTTGATTGCGCTCGATGCCGTGACGCTGTTGGACGGCGATGCCAAGTTCCGCCACCCGGATTGGAATTTCCAGTTTGCCGCGGAATTTGGACGTGCCTACAGTAAAGATGAAGTGGAAGTGATGGCGGTTGACAGCAAGATCAAAGGGTCCGTCAAATTCATCGAAATCCCAGGCGGTGATACGGCGATGCTGCCGGCCGGCGGCGGTGCGAGCGTCTACTACTCCGATGCCGTCGTGGCGCGAGGCGGCAAGCTGGCGAACTATGCCGAGTATTCGGGCGATCCTCCGGATTGGGCCGTTGAAGTGCTGACGGAAAAGGTCTGCTCGTTGCCCGGCATCAAGAACATCATCGTCGGCGGGGCGATTGCAAATTTTACCGACGTGAAGAAGACCTTCGGCGGCATCATCAATGGATTCCGCAAGGCAAAGGGCGACGGCAAGTTGAAGGGTGTCAAGATTTGGGTGCGCCGCGGTGGGCCTCGTGAAAAAGAAGGGCTTGACGCAATGCGCACACTGAAGGACGAGGGCTTCGACATCCACGTCTTCGACCGTAACACCCCGCTGACAGACATCGTCGACAAAGCGCTACAAAAATAAGTAAAAAGTGCTGAGTCCTGAGTGCCGAGTAGCAGCGTTACTCTTCGACTCAGCACGCAGCACTGAGCACTCAGTACTAAAGAGGAGAGTCTGATGAGTATTCTGGCAAATAAGGACACCCGCGTAGTGATTCAGGGTGGCGCTGCAGGCGTCAACGCAGCCCGCCGCATGGCGGAGTTCTGTTACCTGATCAAGCGCCCGCTCAACGTTGAGGCATTTGTCTATCCACCCGACGCCGGTAAGACCAACGAAATTCCCTACGGCAGTGGTTTGATCGCGAT
>NZ_JBLYIG010000203.1:0-2405 GCF_049222245.1 Nitrospira sp. BLG_2
AAAATCATACGGTCGTCCCAGATAAAAAACGCCGAGCTTTTCAAAATCTTCCGCAGCCGACGGAGCAGGCGAGGGTGTCGGGATGGATTTCCTCAAGGCATTTTCTATCTTCTCGTTGGAAACTATTTTCTTCGCCTTTGGCATACCAATGCCTCCCTTCACTTAAAGGGCGGGATGAGTTGCGCGATATTGTAGTGGCCTAAATGACGGGCTGCAAGCGGACGTAGAACTGCTCATCGACCAGAAGGATCAGGACCTCGTTAGGTGTAGAGGAAAATCAAATTGTGATTTGGGAGGCAAGACATCGACGTGAGCTTGTCGGTCGTTACCATTCTTTGAAGATGATGAACACCGCCACGACGATAAGCCCGAACCCGACCACATAGTTCCACTTCATCGCTTCTTTCAGGTAGACGACGGAGAAAATCGAGAACACGACCAGTGTGATGACCTCTTGAATCGTCTTGAGCTGCGCCGCACTGAACTGGGCGTGACCGATGCGGTTGGCAGGCACTTGAAAGCAATATTCGATAAAGGCAATCCCCCAACTCGCCAGGATCACCGTGAACAAAGGATATTCTTTGAACTTCAAATGGCCGTACCAAGCGAATGTCATGAACACGTTCGAAATCGTCAGCAACGCAACAGTCTGCATCGGGCGCGTCCCTCCTGCTATAGGCAATGTTGTATTGTCTCGTGAATTCGAGCACCGGAAAAGAAATGATCAATTACCGGAAGGACTCATCGAGATGCAAGGAGAGAGCTGACAAAAAGTGAAGCAGATTGTCCAGATTGAGAGAACGCATCCGGCCGCACTTGTTGTGGTGAGATGTAGCGGAGGAAAGTGCCGAGTGCGATGGCATGCGATTCTTATCGCGCTTCAGAATCGCACTCGGCTATGCGTATGAGACAAGTTGCAACCACTGTCCATTACATTCTGCCGACTTTTGAACGATCCGCCCTTACAGCCCCGCTTCTCTTAACACCTGTCCCGTATACGATCGCTTCGTCTTCGCAATTTCTTTCGGCGGTCCTTCAGCCACGATCTCGCCGCCTCGGTCGCCGCCCTCCGGCCCCAGGTCGATAATCCAATCGGCATTCTTGATCACATCAAGATTGTGTTCGATGACCAGCACGGTATTCCCGGCTTCCACGAGCCGATCCAGCACATCCAGCAATCGCTGCACATCGGCGAAATGAAGTCCCGTGGTCGGTTCATCGAGGATGTACATCGTGCGGCCGGTTGCTCGCTTGGAAAGCTCACGTGACAGCTTTACCCGCTGCGCCTCCCCACCGGAGAGCGTCGTCGCGGATTGTCCCAGCTTCACATAGTGCAGTCCGACATCATGGAGCGTTTGCAATTTGGCCTTAATCAATGGGATATGCTGGAAAAACTCCAATGCATCATCCACCGTCATGTTCAGCACATCGGCGATGCTCTTGCCCTTATGCAGAATCTCCAGCGTTTCGCGGTTGTAGCGTTGCCCCTTGCATACCTCGCACGTCACATACACATCGGGCAAGAAATGCATTTCGATCTTGATGAGTCCGTCTCCCTGACACGCTTCACACCGCCCTCCCTTCACATTGAAGCTGTACCTTCCTGGCTTGTAGCCACGGACTCGCGACTCAGGAAGATTGGAATAGAGATCGCGGATGTAACCGAACAAGCCCGTATAGGTGGCCGGATTGGATCGAGGGGTACGCCCTATGGGCGATTGGTCGATGTCGATGACTTTGTCGAGCGCATCGACGCCCTTCAGCTCTTTACATCCGTCGATCTTCGGCTTCTTGTGGTAGAGCAGCTGCGAAAGCGAGTGGAACAGAACCTCCAGCACGAGAGTGCTTTTGCCTGATCCGGACACCCCCGTCACGCAAGTGAAGAGTCCCAAAGGGATGCGGGCAGTCACATTTTTTAAATTATGCTTCTGCGCTCCAATGACCGACAGCATTCCCCTCGCCTTCCGCTGCCGTTGCGGCACGGACACAGTCTGCGCGCCACGCAGGAATTGGCCTGTCAGCGAGTTGGGATCGCCCATGACCTGTTGAGGCGTCCCTTGCGCGATGACATGCCCCCCATTCGATCCGGCGCCGGGACCCATATCGAGAAGATGATCGGCGGCCTGCATCGTCTCGGCATCATGTTCGACGACCACCACCGTATTGCCGAGATCCCGTAATCTGAGCAAGGTCTGTAATAACCGGCGATTGTCGCGTTGGTGCAACCCGATGGAAGGTTCGTCCAAGATGTATAACACGCCGACCAGGCCGGACCCGATCTGCGTGGCTAATCTGATCCGTTGTCCCTCGCCGCCGGATAAGGTCGCCGCAGCCCGATCGAGCGTCAGATAATCCAAGCCTACATTGACAAGAAAGCCCAACCGCTCCCGAATCTCTTTTAAAAT
>NZ_JBLYIG010000204.1:0-11030 GCF_049222245.1 Nitrospira sp. BLG_2
TTCGGGCGATCCTCAGCACATCATCGTGCAAGGTCCGCAGCAGATCCGTCCTCGTGATGACACCGACGATTTTGTTGTCTTGGATAATGGGCACAAACCGCTGGTTTCGCTCGATCATGGCCGTTTCGATCTCCTGAAACGAAGTATCCGGCTGCGCAAGATAGGCGTCGGTCTGCATGATGTCACGCACGGCCATTTTGCCGAGTCGATGGAACAAAGCCTTCTGAATCGACTCCCGGCTGACGAGCCCGGTGTAATGGTCTTTTTCATCCACAATCGGAAAAACATTGAGCCCATAGGCCGTCATCCGTTGTCCCGCTTCAGTGACGCTCGTCTCGACATCGATCGCTTTGACCGGGTGGGTCATGACATCTTGGGCCAGCAGAGTCGGACGATACCGTGTGGTCAACAGGCGAACGACCTTTTCCTTCACTTCCACAAGCGTCTGTCCTTTGACCGCGGCGGCCGCCGCCACGGCGTGGCCTCCTCCTCCGAATTCCCGAGCGATCCAGCCGACGTCGATTTCCGGCCTGCGGCTCCTCCCGATCACTTGCACTCGGTCGGCCATCATCACGGCCACGACGACGGCATCGACTCCCTGCAATTCGGCAAGTCTATGCACCACCCCAGCTGCTTCTCCCCGGCAGCGGTCCACCGTGCTCGTGGCCACCAGCACCTTGCGGCCTTCCAGATAGTGCACTTCGCTATGCTCCAAAAAATCGTTCAGCAGCGCGACGGCATCAGGATCCAGAGGACGGTGCAGGGTCTCCGTCACCATATTCAGGTCCGCGCCGGCTGCGACGAGAAACGATCCGGCCTCGAAGTCCCGGCTGGTCGTGGAGGTAAAAGTGAACGACCCGGTCTCTTCATAGAGACCCAGCGCTATCACGGTCGCCTCGAACGGCGTCACAGGAATATGCCGCCGCCGGAGTTGTTCGACGAGCAGTGTTGTCGAAGCCCCGACCGATTCAATCACGGACTGCTTCGAACGGTTGACGCTGATTGAGGTCGGTTCGAGATGGTGATCGAATACCACGACTTCAACCGCCGGATTCTGGGCGCAGGATTTGAGCGGTCCGATCCGGTCCGGGTCTTGCGTATCGACCAGCACCAGCCTCGTGATTTGCGAGATATCGATGTCTTTGAGTTTGGTCATGTCCAGATCGTGCACGGCAAGAAAATTCCGGACGGTCTCTTGGCCTCCGCCAGGCAACACCAGTTTGGCATCCGGAAAAAGCTTGCGCGCGGCAACCATCGAGGCCAGGCCGTCGAAATCCGCGTTACTATGCGTGGCTATGACATCCATGAGCGCATTCTAACAGGGTCCCGATACATGCGAAATGCTGGATTTTCTTCCAGGAAAGCGACGGACGCATTCATATTTGCCAGATCTATCAACCACGGTCGGAAGCGTCCACTCTTTAAGGGTTTAGCGCAGGATATGATGTCAGCTACGAATCAGGCACTTTCACCCGCTCCATGAACGATCCGGCGTTCAGAGCAGCTGTGTTTACCAGAACCTTCAACATGCTCCGGTCGAGCTCGGCCGCCCACTTTTTCTCGAGGAGTATCCGATCCGCACCATCCTGCCCATGCTGTGATCGTTCAATGTGTAGCTGCGTGACCTAACCGGGTGACGGTCGCCGTGCAGTTTTGCTCAATAATGTGCCGATTTTCTCTTGTCTCATGGATACGCTGTGCTTTTCAGCAGTAAATTTCCGTATCCGAGTCATCATTCCATTTTCTTTTGATGGGCACGTACTTTGCTGCCACTCGTACCCATTCACATCATGTATACCAGGAGGTGCTTGATGAGGATTCATCGCATGACGATCCTTCCGGTTGTCCTGGGCGGTCTGGCCGCTCTTTCTTTGATGATACCGTCCATGGCTGCCGCAAGCTCAAAAGACGTGAGCCAATCGCGTGGCTATTCCTCAGCCGTCACGGATGTGGTGCCATCAACACGGAAAACGACCTCCCCGTCCACAGCGCGCCTGTCTGACCATAAGCCGGGTCCGGCATGGAAGACGATCGGCGGAACGATCAAGCACATCAAGGGTAATGCCTACACCGTTGAAGACTACGAAGGAAATCAGGTCCAGCTCTACATAAGCCGAGACACCAAGCAGTTGCGAGGCAATAAGAAAGTCGGCGACCCTGTACGTGCCGAGATCACCCGCAGCGGTTTCGCCAACTCCATTCAATGATCGTTCCATGATCAACCCGGCCGCCCACGATATTGTAGCGGCCGGCTGGCTTCGGATTGCCCCATCAGCCGGATGCACATTGGCGACGAACTTTTGATCATCGACGTCGTCCGGAAGGACCGGCGTTGGGTTGTGTTCGTTCATTTCAATGTCCCCCGCAAGTTAATATTGTCTATGAAGGCTGCTGTCCGCCGAAATGTTCGGTTGCCCGAATGTTGGGGCAAGGCCGGCTGCCGGCGAGTGGGTTGCCACATCGGTTTCAATTCCCGTACTCTGTATACAGAACGGTGGAGGCGAAATGGATGAATCGAGACTGACAAAGACCAAAGAACAATGGGCGAGGGCCCGACGAGGCGGAGAAGAACGGGAAGTCTTTTATGAAGGCGATGATCGTTTACCTCCAGGCCAGCACCTCGTCGACAACTTCCCCGTACTGGATCTCGGCTTCAAGCCGGAGATTCCATTGAGCGAATGGAGGCTCAGTATCGGCGGATTTGTCGCAGCTCCTCTTGTCCTGACATGGGAGCAATTCGTGATCCTACCCCGATTTAAAGACCGGTCGGACTTCCATTGCGTCACCTCATGGAGCCGTTATGACAACGACTGGGAAGGCGTGAGCTTCAAGCACTTGATTTCCGTCGTGAAGCCGCTGTCGCTTGCGCGGTTTGTCCTATTCAAATCCTACGACGACTACACGACGAACCTCCCGCTTGAAGCCTGTGACGATGATGATGTACTCCTGGCCCATAGCTGGAACGGCAAACCCCTCTCCCGAGACCATGGCGCGCCGGCACGCGTGATCGTCCCGAAACGTTATGCCTGGAAGGGAGCGAAGTGGGTGAAGGAAATTACGTTTTCAGATAAGGATGAGAAGGGGTTTTGGGAGGTCCGCGGGTATTCCAACACCGCGCTCCCGTGGAAGAACGATCGCTACGGATAGGCGGTTATTTCTTCATCCACCCACCCGGACCCTCAATAAAGTTTCCCGGCTTGGCGTTCTGAATGGCTTTTTCTCCGGCGAGCTGTTCAACCGACTGGATGCTGATGCGGTTTCGCTTTGCGATATCTTCATAGGCCTGCCGCCTCTTCTGATTGGCGCCCTTTATCAGCGCCTGGACTTCAGCATTGGAAGGGTTCACCGCTCCCAGATAGCCATTGGTCTTTTCCCCGATCAATCCCTTTGCTTTCGCTCGATCCAGCCGTCCATTGTCGCTCGATAGAACCTGATCCAAGCCCTTGTCCAGTTTCAGCCGAATCTCGTGATCACTCTTGACATTGAGATTGATCGTGATCGGCTTCTCCTGGGCAGGAACCTCACCTCTGGGAGTACAGGCATCCACGGCTAGGAGCAGCGTGACCCACGCCAGCACTCCGATACCTATCCGTATGGTTCCCGCTCTGCATAGCCGCCTCATAATGGTCCTAGTCGTTTATACTTTCTTTCGATGGTCCCGATATCTTCGGGCAAGCGCAGGCTTTTCAGAAGCGTTGGAATATGCTCTTGCACGGTCAGGTTGAAGTGAATCGGAGGAGTATTCTTGAGATCAGGATTCTTGCCTTCCAACCGAGCATTGAGGTCCAGCACTCCTGTTTCGCCGTATTTCACGCCGACACGCAACAGCGAGTACTGAAAGTTGTTGAGTGCTTGCGCGACGAGCTGAAGTTGACGATCCGATTCCGAAAGCGTCTTTGCTGGTTCCGGCGCCGATATGTAGCGTATGATCCCTCCGGGAGGCTGTGCCTCGATCACTCCATCTTTCACGATGATCCCATCCGAGGTGATGGTCACGGGGAGCGTCCCGTTGAGTGTTCCGGTTCCCTGAAGTCCCTTCTGTTGTTCCATGCTGAGAATTTTCGCGAGATCGAGGTTCCGCAGCGAAAACGTCGTTGTAACCGGAGGTTTGGCTAAGTCTCGGACAGGACCTGGGTTGCTGACCGTCCCACCAAATACTTCGCACTGGAAGTCTCCGACATCGACGACCGGCACATGATTCGGCAATTCCCATTTGATCTGGTAGGAAGCCGCAAGATTTGCGACATCAACACCACTCTGTACCGACTCAACGAAGATCGAGGCCGGCCGGGCCATGGCAATTGATTCAAACCCCTTGGTGTACAACTCGATCGTGGTGCTCAAGCACTTCACAACATGAGCGGAATAGGGACCGGACAGTTTCTCGGCCACCACCTTCGCGGTGGCCGACATTGCATTCATGACAGTGATCCGATCGCGGAAAGTACTCGACCAGGATGCATCGACGGTGGCCGTGAACATTCCTTCGATTAGATCCGTTGACGGAGGAAGCCATGTGATCATTTTGCTGAGCCGCCGGTCGGTGCCGTTAAACGTCAGCGGACCGATGACACCATGCATCAGCCCTTGCGCAGTCCGCAAGGGCTGATGGATCCTAGCTGTCACGAACCCTTCGTGTGTCGCGGTATCGACCCGAAGGTCGGCCTTGATGCCGACTTGATCGGCAGAGAATTTGATTGTCCAATCACTCGTGGAAGGCCACCAAGAACCCGGCTCCGGACTCACGCCGGCGACCGACAACGTCCCTTGCGCCGCCCATGCGGCCTTGGTCGTTTCCGCCTCCTGAATTTTCAAGACACCTTGCGTGACGCGAATGTTCCGACCGCTTATTCTCATGACCGGAGCCCGGACCATCGCGATCATCTGTCCCCCGCTGCAACGAATCGCCGTCAGATCACACTCCACTGTCAACGGCTCCGACAGATTCAGTGTGACGGTTGAAATGAGCGTGGGGCCCTGTCCGATCTGTTTCGCCGTAATTGATGATGGGGGCAATAGCACCCCATGCACATGTGTCCGAGCCAGTTTCACCGTGCCTTGAACTCCTCCCATCGCTTCTCTGGCCGAAAGCCGCTCGGTAATGGCCTTGGGGAGGATACCCTCCAGATGATAGGCCCCTTCGGCGGACACCAATTCATTTCCAAGCCCCTCGGCGCGGGTCGTTTCGAATTGGGCCACCAATGGTCCAGGTGTCCGTCCGTACGTCACATGCAAAGGTCCCTGCGCCACTGTCCGTATGGGCGTTTCTTTCCAATACAGAGTCCCCTGCACGGGCTTCCTGTTCTCAATCCGCACCGGCTGATCTCCATGAGGAAGTATCAATCTGACGGCTTCGGGAATAATGCGCGGTTGAGTATTGAGCGTCGCGGTCAGCAAGACACCGGGACTCATGGCCCATTCCGCTTGAGTAGCATTCCCTCCGAATCTACCCTCATACGCGACTGCTATATCCTTTGCTACGCCTCTCAGAGCCGGCAGCGTGACATTGACCCGCATATTGCCATCCAGATGTGTGCGCTCGTCCTCCCACACAGAGCTGAGTGCGGCCTCCGCAGCCGTAATCCCGGCCCAATCTATCGCCACTTCTCCCGTGACCTTCTCCAATTCCGGGCCGATCGGAACAAGGAGTGCGATGAATGGAGCCAGTTCTTGCACATTGACCTGGAGGCGCCCCTTGACCTCAATCTGTGAGCCGTTGGGATGCGCTTGCGACTGCCAGAAAACAATCGGCGCCGCTTGCGGTCGCTGCGACGCCAAGGTCACCGACCAGGAACTGGCGGAGTGTCCTACTACGACCAAGCCATAGGACGCGGTGTCACGTCCGCGAAATGTAAGGTGACCGCCGACCTCTCTGCCGCTATACGTCAGGCTCCCATCAATCGTCACCCTGCGAAGCGGTCCCGTCGCCTGCTCGCGAAAAATGGTGAGATGATCCAGTTGCAGCTCGTCGAACGGGAGGATCGGAAGACTGCGCAAGAGATCCCCCGCCGTCAACAATCGCCACGGTGACTCCCAATCATGAGGCTCATCCGCGTCTCTTTCATCTTGCTCGATCAGTCCTGCGGACTGCACGTTCAACACATGGATTGCCGCGTCTCGCAGTACGATACGACTGACACGCCCTCGCAGGAGTTGGGCCAGATCATACCGTATCTCCGCGTCTGTCAGTGAGACCATCAGTTGTTCTTCGCCCAAATCCTGCTGAAACGAGATCACCGGGATGCGCATGTGCGCCCAGCCGGGGTAGCCGAGCTGGAGGATGACATTGCTGTACCCATGCTCACGAAGTCTATTCGCCAACAGATAAGAGGCGCCCAGAGGTAACAGCAAATAGCAGCTAAAGAGCGCCACCAGCCCGAGCAGAACGACGATCTGGTATCGTTGTGCGAACATGATTTCCCTGGATGGCTTCGGTGACTTGGCCACGGTTGTCAAACAAACTCTCGCGCCTTGTCAAGATGTCCGAACGGCTCTGCCGTCGAATATGGCCCGATCGGCCTGTTTTTACTTCGCGTGAAAAAGGGAGAGCCCGCCGCTGTCTTGCACTCCACCCGGTGAAGTTGTATCGATTGGGAGTGGATTGTAAACAGACATCATTTCAAGCACAAGTCGGATTCGCTCCTCTCCTTGATCTAAGGAAGAGACGGAGGAGAGTGGACGGCACGGAGTTTATCCCGAAGTCGAAGGACTATCGGCAGGTTCATCGCACTTCTTGCAATTCAAAGGGGTGCCCAAACGCTGCTCGCGTCCCGCGACGGTGAGCACCCAAGGACGATTTGTGAATGGAGGCTGATGCCGCACGTGTTGTCCATGACCGCATGCCAGATCGGCGACCCAATCACCACATTCATCTTGATGATATCCGATGATCGGCTGTTGCATGTCGTAATGATTCTCGTATTGCAGGAAGGACGCTTGGATCGCAAAACCACGATTAGGCGCCGATGTTATTGTTCCGTCGATTCTTTCCGGCCTCGAGTCAATGTCACCGTTTCTCGAACGGCAGTTCCGGTCGTTGAGCGGCGGAAACATACGTCCAGTGCCTGCTTTCATCTTGATCGAAGCTGCCGATAAAAACGACGTTTCGATCGAGATGGCGAAATTCTGAGAGGCTCGTTCGGCAGCTCACGTCGACCACGCGCGCATCGTACTGCCCCACCACATAGACGCTTCCCGTTGAGGCTTGATAGACGTTACGTCGCCCGGCATAGCCGGTATCCGGAAACAATTCGGTTGAAGAAGCACAGCCACTCGCCCCCTTGACGTTCAAAGTCAGATTAAATCGCTGGAGGAACGGATCCGTCGCGATTCTCACAATTGTCAGTCGAATGTGAGTCGATGCTATTTCTACCGAAGCCGGCTCGGGCGTATTCCTGTTACACCCTATGCAGATGAGCACGGCGATTCCAAGGATGGGTGCCCATGAGCGCTCCTTCACTTTGGCGCAGAAATTTTATGAGCAGCACCGATGGCATTGAGCCCCTCCTGAGCGCAGGCATCATCCAGATGGGCCCCCGGGGCTCCACCGACACCGATTCCTCCAACCACTTCTCCGCCGAATTCAATGGGAAGTCCGCCACCTAGAATCAGAATTTCTCCGTTCATGTCACGAAGTCCTTGTAACGTAGGAACGTTCATAATGAGATCCGCTAACTCACTGGTAGGGCGCCGCACACTTGCGGCCGTATAGGCTTTCTTCCGGCTGCTATCGACCGTATGCGGCCCGGCACCGTCGGCACGGCCCATCGCACGAAGGACGCCGGCACGATCAACCACCGACACGCTCACTCGATACCCGTCCTTCTTGCAAGCTTCCAATGCTGCCTGAATCGCTTTGTTCGCCATTCCAAACGGCAACTGAGGTTCTTTGGGCAATTCGTCGGCAAACATCACGCGAGGAGCTGCAATACCCAATAAGAGCACCATCGTCATACCTGCAACGATCAGCCGACCGCTTCGAATCGAGATGCCCTGTTCCACCATGGTTGGTCCTCCTCACACACTCTTCGCATTCAGACTACGGACAATCTGCCAACTCTGTCAAGCGAACGAAGATCCATCAGTTCCCGTTTGGCGCTGATTCGGTTTGGGAACGGAAAATTCGGGGTGAGATGAGTTGGGCTACTCCGGTCGTAATCGTATCCCGAGGTCTTCAACGAGTGCACGAAGAGGTTCCGCAACCGACCACGCTTGAGCGGGACAGCCTCGCGGATGATGTGGAGGATCCCCATCAAAAATCTCCGATACCTGCCCGAGGCAGGCTTCCCATAAGTGGGCTTCGATTCCATTGAGAAACGATCGCGCCTCTGTTCGTGTTTTGCCCGTTTGTCCGAATGTTTTCAGCCATGCCGTTACGAAAGCCCCCAATAGGAACGGCCAGACAGTACCCTGATGATACGCACTGTCTCGTTCCATGGGGCCACCTTCGCACCGAGGATGATATCGAACGTCCGTCGGCGACAACGTTCTCAGCCCCACCGGTGTGAGAAGATGATCCTTGACGATATGGAGTACCTGTGCCGCCTGTTCCGTCGTCAGCAGATCATCACAGAGAGCGATTGCAAAAATTTGATTGGGGCGAATCGATGTATCCTCGCCCTCCGGTCCATTGATCGTATCGTATAAATACCGTCCGTCTTTGTACCAAAACTTGGTACGGAAAGACTCCACCGCTCGTGCCCTATCTTTCTGACAATCCGCGGCGTAGTCCGGTTCATCGAACCGCGCGGCAAGCCGTGCGCCCACGTCCAGAGCCCTCAGCCACAGAGCCTGGATTTCTACCGGCTTTCCATGCCGTGGCGTGACGAGTTGATCGCCGATTTTCACATCCATCCAGGTAAGTTGGATACCGGGAGTGCCGCCAATGATAAGACCATCGAGGTCCATATGGATATCGTACCTCGTGCCGTGGCGATAGCCGTCGAGAATCTGCTTCATCGCCGGCCAGGCAATCGACCGGACACGTGTTGCATCTTCGCTGTATGTCAGGTACCGGTCGACAGCATGGACGAACCACAGTGACGCATCGATGGAGTTGTATTCGGGGTCTTCACTCATATCCGGAAAGCGATTGGGAACCATCCCTTCCGACACGTAGCGAGAAAAGGTCCGGATGATCTTCCAGGCCGCCTCATGTCGTCCGGTTACGAGGCAGAGCCCGGGAAGCGAGATAAAGGTGTCTCGTCCCCAATCCATAAACCATGGATACCCCGCTATGATCGTATGTTGCGTCTCTCGTTGGACCAAGAATGAATCCGCTACCTGCCACAATGCGTCGGCCAGTCGGTCGCCGTTCGACGCAGACTTGTGCACCCGCATACGCCGAGCACGTTCCCTGTGCGCGAAATCCGCGATATCAAGTCCGTCAATCGTCTCACTGGTAAATGCCAACGCTTGCTCCTTACCCGGCTCCAACGTGAATAAAAAATCTCCCGGTGACCACCAGTCCTCTCCAAAATCGAGTCCCCGTTCCTGTTCTAGCGGAAGGTGCACGTGTCGATACCATTCGGATGCATGACGATAGGTTCCCGAATGGAAGGCGCGCACGACAGGAAGACCTTGATATGGCTGCCAGGTCACCGACTCTTGATTGATCGTGGCTTGCGTGGAAAGCGTTTCGTTCTCATGATGGAGGGCGTGGTAGTCGCGGCCGGTCAGCATCGGCCTTACCCTGAGAGCCACATCATCGCTGTTCAAGCCCATCAGCTTCCACAGGATGATGACAAGGTCTCGGCCTCGAACGCATAGGATTTCACGTCGGACATGCGCACTTTTATAGGTAAAGGTCCATGTCGGCCATGGAGTCGGCGAGAATCCTGAACAATTGGTATACCCATCAGGATGTACCGCTCCTGAATACAGGTTCGTCGAAAGCGACCATGTGTCATCGTCGATGTTCAACCACTCCTCAACGTGATTGACCAGCACGTACCGATCGGCTCCCGGCTGTTGCGCCGTCAACAACAGCGCATGGTACCGGCGTGTATTGGCGCCGGAAACCGTTCCCGATGCAAATCCTCCGCGACCGTTCGTTTCCAGCCATTCGAGGCCCAGCGCGCGATCCAGGTTTTGACAGATCTCTGCCTCAACCTTCATCTTTTCCCTACATCCTCGCGGTCCGGATTGGGTGGTTTCTGACTGCGCGCATCCAACGAGCACCGTCCACAGCATCACCTTTTCAATAGAACTTGCGTGCTCGTTGCGCGAGCAAGGAAATCATCCAATCCTGGCCGCATCACTCCCCCGACTGCTGAATCAACTTGGCGACAAGTCCGGTCCATCCTGTCTGATGACTGGCTCCGATACCGGCACCGTTATCGCCATGAAAATACTCGTAGAATAGACTGGCGTCTCGCCAGAACGGATCGTTTTGGAACTTGCTCGTGCTTCCGTAGACCGGACGGCGGCCGGTCTTATCGCGGAGGAAAATATGAGTCAGCCGACGAGACAGTTCGGCAGCCACTTCATATAAGGAGACGAATTGACCCGAACGTGTCGGATACTCGACTCTATACTCATCGCCGAGATAGTAGTGGAATTTCTGAAGCGATTCGATCAGCAGATAGTTGACCGGAAACCAGACGGGGCCTCGCCAATTCGAATTCCCTCCGAACAGTCCCGTGCTCGACTCAGCAGGCTCATAGTCCACCCGATAGTTCCTGCCCTGAATAGTAAGCACATAGGGATGCTCCTTGTGGTAGCGTGAGAGCGCGCGGATGCCGTAGGGTGAGAGAAATTCCTCCTCGTCGAGCATGTACCGTAACACCGACTTGAGCCGTACTGGATTGACCAGCGACAAAAACCTCCGTACTCCTCCGTCATATGAATGGGTCTCGACGTGAGCGCTGAAATCAGGCCGATTTTCGATGAACCACTGCATGCGGTGCTTAAACCGGGGAAGGCTATCGACCAACTCGGAGTCCAACGTTTCAACGGCGAAAAGCGGGATCAGTCCGACGAGGGATCGAACCTTGAGCGGCAAGGTTCGTCCATCAGGAAGATGCAATACA